>NZ_JBEPMN010000005.1:0-240008 GCF_040545755.1 Aquamicrobium ahrensii | reverse complement strand
GGAAGAAGCTGCGGAACCGGCCGCACCAGAGCCCGCAGCATCCGAGCCCATGGCCGACCCTGTCGAAGTCGCGGCGACGGTGGAACAGGAAGAAGCTGCGGAACCGGCCGCACCAGAGCCCGCAGCATCCGAGCCCATGGCCGACCCTGTCGAAGTCGCGGCGACGGTGGAACAGGAAGAAGTTTCCGCCGAGGCGCAGCCTGCTGAAGCCGCCGAGGAGCCGAAGCCGGTGCTCGTCTGGCGACAGGGACGCTTCGAACGGCAGCGTCAGCGTCCCGGCGGTCGCCCCGGCCAGCGCGGACAGCAGGCGCGTGGTGATCGCCAGGGTGGCGAACGCCCGGAAAGCGGTGACGGCCGCAAGGACGACAACCGCCGCTTCGATCGCAATCGCAAGGGCGGCAAGCCGGGCGGCGACCGTGCCGAACGCAAGGGCGACCGACACGACGCCAAGGGTGGCGGCAAGCCGAAGTTCGAGCAGCGCAAGCGCGAGGAACGGCCCGCCCGCATCGATCCGGATTCGCCCTTCGCCAAGCTCGCCGCCCTGCGCGACCAGCTCAAGAAATAATCGCAGGCCCGGCGATGGGTGCGGCCGACCGCCAGCGCATCGACAAATGGCTGTTTTTCGCGCGCGCCGTTAAGTCGCGCTCGCTGGCCGCCAGGCTGGCGGTCAGCGGACGGGTTCGCATCAATCGCGACAAAGCATCGCAGGCGTCCGATCTGGTGAAGCCGGGCGATGTGCTCACCATCACGCTCGATCGCCGTATTCTGGTCTGGAAGGTTGTCGACGCCGGCACGAGGCGCGGCCCTGCGCCCGAGGCCCGGTTGCTGTACGAGGACCTTTCTCCTGCCCCATCGCAGGCGGAAATTCCGGATGCACACCTGCCTCTGCGCGACACCGGAAGCGGCCGTCCGACCAAGCGGGAACGCCGGCGCACCGATCGGTTGCTGGGACGGGAATAGCATCCCGCTTCTTCGGCGGGGAGCGCAAAATCATTCCTCCGGAGACGTTGTGGCGCATCTGCTTCGCCTTGAAAGCGCCGGCCAAAGGCGTTACCTCACCTCTCGATGACGCGCCCTGAAACAGCCTGTACGGGTGCAGCGGAGCCTTGCATGACCTACGTAGTCACCGACAATTGCATCAAGTGCAAATACACCGACTGTGTCGAAGTGTGTCCGGTCGACTGCTTTTATGAAGGCGAGAACATGCTCGTCATCAATCCGGACGAATGCATCGACTGCGGCGTTTGCGAGCCGGAATGCCCGGCCGACGCCATCCGCCCGGACACCGAGCCCGGCCTTGAGAAATGGATCGAGCTCAACACGGAATACTCGGAAAAATGGCCGAACATCACCATTAAGAAGGACCCCCTTCCCGAGGCCGCGGAATTCGACGGGCAGGCCGGCAAACTGGGCAAGTATTTCTCTTCCGAACCCGGCAGCGGTGACTAGCACTTTATTTTGTCATCGTGCCTTTGCGAATGGCAGGCATGCTTGCACTGCACGGCGCTTGCCGTTAGCGTGTGCAGCAAAATCTTGATTCTCGCGACATTTTGTGTTATCAATGCGCCAACATGCCGGTGACACAACGTCGATTTATGGCGCGAACGCCCTAATCACTGAAAGGTGAATCTCCCAATCCGGACCAGAGCAATCTGGACCACGAGGTCGTTTAGCGCCCCACGGGTCTATAGCTTCTTCCGGATAGTTCACTGTTGCGCGGCAGATGCCGGCTGGTCCGGCCCCACTCTGTACGGTCGGCGTGTCGCCGGCCACAACAAGGAGTCTATGGCGTAATGGCAACCAGCACCCCGCAGAAGAAGTCTGCTCCCACGCGTCAGGGTTTCAAGAGCGGCGAGTTCATCGTCTACCCCGCCCACGGCGTCGGCCAGATCGTAACCATCGAGGAGCAGGAGGTAGCAGGGCACAAGCTGGAATTGTTCGTCATCGATTTCCAGAAGGACAAGATGCGGCTGAAGGTTCCGGTGGCCAAGGCCACCACCATCGGCATGCGCAAGCTGTCGGAAACCGACTATGTCGATCGCGCCCTGAAGGTGGTTCAGGGCCGCGCCCGCGTCAAGCGCACCATGTGGTCGCGCCGCGCCCAGGAATACGATGCCAAGATCAATTCCGGCGATCTGATCTCGATCTCGGAAGTCGTGCGCGATCTTTACCGCGCCGAGAACCAGCCCGAGCAGTCCTACTCCGAGCGCCAGCTCTATGAGGCTGCCCTCGACCGCATGGCCCGCGAGATCGCCGCCGTCAACCGCATGTCGGAGACCGAGGCCGTTCGCCTGATCGAGGTGAACCTCAACAAGGGTCCCAAGCGCGGCGCCAAGGCCGACAACGAGGAAGGCGAGCAGGAAGAAGCCGCCTGATCCTTCGGTGAAAGCCATCCGGATTTAAGCAAGCCGCGGGCCGCAAGGTCCGCGGTTTTTCTTTGGGCGACCTCACCTTACCGGCGCGTGGCCGAAGATCGTCTCCAGGAATTCACCCAGCCAGCGTCGGAGATGCATGTCCCAGATCAGCCGTCCGCCGAGATGGTCGCGGCCGGGCTGAGCGCCGGGAAGCGTGAACCGATGCGCCCCGTGCACCACCCAGCGATGCATCATCGCCTGCGTCAGTTCACCGTGAAACTGGATACCGTAGGCGTTCTCGCCATAGCGGAAGGCCTGATTGGGGTAGGCATCGGCGGTCGCGAGCAGCGTGGCGTCCGCGGGCAGCGTGAACCCCTCGCGGTGGAACTGGTACACCATATCGGGCCAGTGCAGCAGTTGCCGGCCATCGCCGGTCGCCTCGATCGGATACCAGCCGATCTCCACTAGCCCGCGCCCGTGTCCCTCCACCTTGCCGCCAAGATGTTTGGCGAGCATCTGCGCACCAAGGCAGATGCCGAGAAACGGCTTCTTCTCCTTGAGCGGCACACGCATCCATTCGGTTTCGCGCCTGACGAACTCTTCGGGATCGTTTGCGCTCATCGGTCCGCCGAAGACGACGGCGCCGGCATGGCCGTCCAGCGTGTCCGGCAGGGGATCGCCCAGAGGCGGACGCCTTATGTCGAGATCGAAGCCGCGCTCGATGAGCATGTGCCCGACCCGGCCGGGGCTCGAGGTTTCCTGATGCAGGACGGTCAGTATTTTCGGGCGGGATCTGGCGAGCATCTGAACAGAATCAGCAGCGGTTAGCCGGATTATGGCCCTGCTCTATTCTTCATCAAGGGTTTTCGCGGCGTCCGGCAGACTTGCCGCCACCTTGCGGCGGGCGGCGATGCGATCCTGCCGCTCCACATCCAGAAGTTCGGCCACCCGCCAGACCGTGTTGTCCTCAAGCTCATGCAGTTCGCCGTCAGCGAAGACGATCTCCCACATCAGGGTGATGAAGGCCTTGCGCCCTTCGACGTCGAGATGGCGTTTCAACACGCTGGTGAAGGCGTAAAGATCGACGGCCTCGCGGTCCGCCTGCTCGCCGGCCAGCGCCAGTTCGTCCAGCTCGGCTCCGGAAATGGAATAGCTTTCACCGAGGACCGCCTTCAGCCGTTCCCATTCGGCGTCCTGCCGCACGCCGTCGACATTCATGACGTGATAGAGCAACGCCGCCGCCGCCACACGCGGATCGTCATCGCGGGTGTGGCGGCCAGAACCGCCGGGAATATCTTTCAGGAAAGACAGGAAACGATCCAACATCAGAACAGCTTGAACCTCGCTGCTTCCGGCTTGTGCTCTTCGTCCGGATCAACTCCCGGGTCGTCCGGCAGACGCGGCATGAAGTCCTGCCGGCGTGCGCTCTCGACATCGGGCGGCGGCGGCATCTCTTGCACTGTCGCCGGCTTTACGGGCCCGGCTGCTTCCTTGACCGCGATCGGCTTTGCGGGGGCCGGTTTTTCCGGAGCCTCCTTGACGGAAATTGTCTTCTCGACCGTCGTCTTATCTGCGACTGGACCGGCGGGCTCCGCTGTCGCCGGCGCACTGGCTTCGATCACGTCCGCTTCGGCCACTTCGCCCAGCCGCTCCCTGGCGGCGGGCGCGGGAATGGCGGGCGCTGGTTTGCGAGCCTCTTCGGCGTCGCCGCTGTCGATCAGCTGGCCCAGCCGCTCGACCGGCGCACGCCACTCGAACGCATCGAGCCTGCCGGTGACCGGCGAGACCGGAGCCCAATGTTCGCTGATCACGCCATCGGCCACCCAGGCGGGATCGCGCGGCGCGCGCACCGCCCTGGCCAGCCACTGCCGCACCTTGCCTTCGTCGCCGGTCTGCGCCTCCTCGATGTCGGCGAGCAACAGATAGGCGCCCTCACGCGCATCGATGCGGATTGAGGCTTCCGCCTCCGCCCGCGCCGAGCGGTAGTCGTTCGCATCGAACGCCGCGCGCGCCACGGCGAGCGCGGCCTCCGCGTTGTTTCTCTTCATGTCCTGCAGCTTGCGCGCCCGCTTCAGCCGGTCGAGCACAGCGTCGCCCGGGCGGGCATGAATGTAGAGATCGGCCACTTCCGGATGGGGTGCAGCCCGCCACACATGCTCCAGTATCTTCGAGGCCTTGCGCACATCGTCGTTGCGCAGAAGCGCTTTCGCCGCGGCAAGGGCAGCCGGCACGAATTCCGGCTGGAGCTTGTTGGCCTCCAGCGCCGCTGCTTTCCCCACCGCCGGGTCGGTATCCATCAGATCGGCAGCCTTGGCCGTCAGCAGCACCGCACGCTGGCGGTTGGCCACGGCAGGCTCGATCCGCTTGGTCGATTTCTGCGCCGCCACCAGTTCCAGCGCGCCGTCCCACTGGCTGCGCGCCGCCAGTTCCTCGATGGTCGATTCGGTCGCCCAGTTGAGCTGCGGGGCGACGGCGGCCGCACGCCCGGCATAGTGACGCGCCGCGTTGCGGTCGCCTAGGCGCTCGGCTTCCAGATAGAGACCGCGCAGGCCGAGCAGGCGCGTCTCGGGATCATCGAGCATCGCCTCGAACTTGCGGCGGGCCGCATCGTGGTCACCTTCCAGAAGCGCCGTCTGCGCCTCCAGCAGGTGGATCAGCGGCTCCTGATCCGAATTGATCAGTTTGCCAGCTTCCTTGCCCTTCCTGCGCGCCAGCGCGGCGTCGCCGGCTCCAGCGGCGATCATGCCGGTGGACAACGCCTGATAACCGCGATCACGCCGCCGAACGCGGAAATGCCGGGCAATCGCATAAGGACTGTTCCAGATCGACTTGACCAGCCACCACGCGATCATCGTCGCCGCAACGACGGCGACGACGCCCACGGCGGCGACCATAAGGCTCACCTGATAGCGATAGCCGCTGAAAGTGACCACCATGTCGCCCGGCCGGTCCGCCAGCCAGGCGAAGCCGAGGCCCAGCGCCAGAACGACAAGGAGATAAAACAGGATGCGGATCATCTGTTATTCCTCGCCCCCGCTCATCGTCCTCGCGACCAGCGCGTCGATCTGAGCTTCCGCGTCCACACGGGCCTTGAGCGTCGCGGCGAAATCCGCGCCCGCGGCCTTCACCGGTTCGGGCAGGGCCTCGTATTCGGCAAGCGCCCCGGCGTAGTCGTTCTCGTTCACGGCGGCCTCCAGCCGCGCCACGGTCTCGGGAACGCCCGCCCCTTCGACGGCCCCGATCGGCCGCACCTTTACCAGCGATTCCGCGCTCGACATCAGGCGCTGGACGAAGCCGGCATTTTCATCGACGGGTTTGTCGGCCGCCACCATGGCGTCCGCCGCCGCACCGGCCCGAGCGGCGATTTCGCCGCGCGTCGCCACGCCCTCCCCGGCATAGGCGCGCAAGGCGTCGAGTTGCGGGGCCTCCGGCGAGATCGCTGCGAAGGTTTCCAGTTCGGCGTTGAACGGCGCGCCACGCTCCAGCGCCGATTTCAGCGCCGAGGCGGCGATGGCGAGCGCGATTTTCGGCTGATCGGCCTGTTCCTCGACCTTGCCGGAAACGGCGGCGAGCGACTGATCCAGGGCGGCCAGCCGGCTGGCCTGCTGCTCGACGCCTTCGCCGGCGGCGCGCACCTGCTGTTCCAACGCGGCGAGCCTTTCGTTGACGGGCGCAAGATCGACCGGCTGCGTTTGCGGGGCCTCGCCGAGCGCGTTGACACTGGCCTCGACCTGCTCGACCTTCTGCGAAAGCGCCGCCAGCGTCGCGCTGTCGTCGCCAGCTCCCGCACCCGCCTCAACAGCGCTTTTCAGGGAAGCCAGATCGCTTTTGAGCTGGCCGACATCCGCTGAAAGGCTTTCGACCTGCTGCGCCGCACCATCGTCGCCGCGTGTTGCCGCAAGATCGGCAATCTGCGCCTGCAAATCCACGATCCGGCTGCTGTTGTCGGTTGGAGAGCCCGCTCCCGGCGCACCGAGAAGGCCGGCATATTGCAAGGCGCCCGCGCCGGCGATGACGATCACGCCGCCGACGATGCCGGCGGCAATCATGCCCATCCCCCCGCGACGAGCCGGATCGGGCCGGGCGGGCGAAGCCTCGAAGGGCTTTTGCTCATCCGCTTCCCTTGCCGGTTCCTCGGCAGGCGCTGGCGCTCGCTCTTCCGTGAAGCTGTAGTCCTGCGCAAGGCTCTCCGCCTTCGGCGCGGAAGGCTGCTCAGCCCTGGCCTCTTCAGCCTGAACGGGTTCAGCGGGCTCCGGCGGGGTCTGCCCGGCTGGAGGCGTTGCGGGCGCAGCCTCGGCCTTGACCGGATCGTCCTTCCCGATGCGCGATACCTGATCCGCATCCAGATCGATGGTCACCGGCTCGCGGCTGCTCTTCGAGTGGCGCGTTTTCGGCGTCTTGACCATGCCGGCTCCCCATTCTGCATGCCGCCCTGACGGCGTCGGATTTCAAGAAAGGTCTAGCACACCTCAAGGCAGTGAAAAGGGGCGGTGTGATGACGCGCCCCCGGCCGCGTGCCCCATGCGCCTCGCCAGAAGCTTCAGCAATTCCGGCTCCGCAGGCTGCTCCGCCACATTCACCATGGCGGCGGATTCCGACCCCAGAGCGGCTGCGACCCGCTTCGACAAGGCGAAGAACTGCATGTTTCCAAACAGCGGGCGCAGGCTTTCTCGCTGCAAAAGCCCTTGCATCGCCTGCGCCGCAACCGCCGAATAAAGCAAAACCGCCTCGACCGGGCGCGCGCCCAGCATGTTGCGGATGCTGTTCTCGTCGTGCCCGATCGTCACAGTATCGTAGACCTCCAGCGCATCGACACGAACGCCCGATGCGGCCAATCGTTCCTCGAAGCCCGCAAACCGCACGCGCCCGCACAGATAAGCAAGCCGGCCGGAAAACGTTGCGGCGATGCGTTCCGCCAGCGCAGCAGCATCGCCCGGCCCTTGCTCGACATGGGCGAAACCGGCCTGCCTTGCTGCTTCGGCCGTGCGCGTGCCGACCGCATAGCAGGTCAGAGGAGACAGCTTGCCGATCAGGTCGCGCGAAGCATAGCGCAGCGCATTGGCGCTGGTCACGGCAACGGCGTCGGCTGGCGCGGAAGGAATATCTGTCTTCAAGGCGACGGTGCGTGACAGCGGCAGCACCACGGGCTCGAAGCCCAGCCCGGCCAGCCGGACCGCCGTTCGCGCGGCGTCCGGTTCGGGCCGGGTGACGAGCACGCGCGTCAGAACCAGCCCTCGAAGAATTGCGCGCCGGCCTTTTCACGCACATCCGCGCCGGCCTTCGCGCCGATTGCCGCGGCGTCCCCGGCGCGTCCTTCCGCGCCGATTTCGTGCCAGGTCCCGCCATCCGGGGTGATGATGAGTCCGTGGAAGCTCAGCCTGTCGCCCTCGATCACCGCATGGCCGGCGATAGGGGTTCGGCAAGAGCCGTCGAGAGCGCCGAGGAAGGCGCGTTCGCAGGCCAGCGCCTGTCCCGTCGCCTCGTCATGGATCGGAGCCAGCAAGCGCGCCACCTGCGTATCGCCCTCGCGGTGCTCGATGCTGATCGCCCCCTGCCCCGGCGCAGGCGGAAAACTGTCCACCGGCATGATGTCGGTCGCGACATGCTCCATCTTCAGCCGCCTCAGACCCGCCAGCGCCAGCATGGTGCCGGAAACGACGCCTTCCTCCAGCTTGCGCAGGCGGCTTTGCACGTTGCCACGGAACATCACCACGTCGATATCGGGCCGCATACGCCTGATCAGCGCCTGCCGCCGCAGCGACGAGGAGCCGAATTTCACGCCTTTCGGCAGCTCCATGATCGACGGCGCGGAAAGGCTGATGAAGGAGTCACGCACGTCTTCACGCGGCAGGAACACCGGCAGCACCAGACCCGGCGGCAGTTCGGTCGGCATGTCCTTGGAGGAATGCACGGCGATGTCGATGCGCCCATCATAGAGCGCGTCTTCCAGTTCGCGTGTGAACAGGCCCTTGCCGCCGGCTTCCGAAAGGGGGCGATCCTGAATGGTGTCGCCGGTGGTGGTGAGCGGCACGATCTCGAAGCTCTGCTCGTCGAGCCCGTGCGCCGCCATCAGCCGGTCGCGCGCCTCATGCGCCTGCGCCATGGCCAGCGGACTGGCGCGCGTTCCGATCTTCAGCACGGCTTGCCCCTTCTTCATTACGGTTTGCATCGCACGCGGTCCATGATAACCCCGGCGACGATTATGATCGGCCCTCTCCTATCGGGGAAAAGGTTCAGGGGCAACTTTGAGGATCGCGACCAGGTGATACGCGTGCTGGGCATCGAGACGAGTTGCGACGAGACGGCGGCAAGCGTCGTTGCGCTCGACGCTCCCTCGGGGAAGCCCGAGATCCTGTCGAACGTGGTGCTGAGCCAGGTCGAGGAACATGCGGCCTTCGGCGGCGTGGTGCCGGAAATCGCCGCGCGCGCCCATGTCGAGGCGCTGGACGGCATTGTCGAAGCCGCGCTGGGTGACGCCGGCGTCACGCTGGCCAATGTCGATGCAATCGCCGCCACCGCCGGTCCCGGTCTCGTCGGCGGGCTGATCGTCGGCCTGATGACGGCCAAGGCGATCGCCGCCGCCACCGGCAAACCGCTGATCGCCGTCAATCATCTCGAAGGCCATGCGCTGACCGCCCGCCTCACCGACGGGCTCGATTTCCCCTATCTGCTCTTGCTGGTGTCTGGCGGCCACACCCAGATCGTGCGTGTGGCCGGCGTCGGCGACTATCGCCGTTGGGCGACGACCATCGACGATGCGCTGGGCGAGGCTTTCGACAAGGTCGCCAAGATGCTGGCCCTGCCCTATCCCGGCGGCCCCAATGTCGAGAAAGCGGCGGCGACCGGCGATCCCGCCCGCTTCGCCTTTCCGCGCCCGATGAAGGGCTCGGCGCAGCCCGATTTCTCATTTTCCGGCCTCAAGACGGCTGTTCGGCAGGCTGCGACGGCCATAGCGCCGCTGTCCGGGCAGGATGTGGCCGACATCTGCGCCTCGTTTCAGACTGCCGTGGCGGATGCGCTGGCCGACCGCGTCGAGCGCGCCCTGCTGCGCTTCCGGACGGCCTATCCGGACAAGGCCGCACCAGCGCTGGTGGTGGCGGGCGGCGTCGCCGCCAACCGCGCGATCCGGGAGACGCTGGAGCGCCTGTGCGCCGAAAACGGCTTCCGCTTCGTCGCCCCGCCGCACAAATTGTGCACCGACAACGCCGCGATGATCGCATGGGCCGGCATCGAGCGGCTGAACGCCGATATGGCCGATACCGACGCCTTCGATTTCGCGCCGCGTTCGCGCTGGCCGCTGGACGAGGTGTCCGCGCCGGTGGTCGGTTCCGGCAGACGGGGAGCCAAGGCATGAACGGGAAACCCGCCATATCGCGCACCGCCGTTCTGGGTGGCGGCGCATGGGGCACGGCGCTGGCGCTCGCTGCCCTCCACGCCGGTCATTCGGTGCGCCTGTGGGCGCGCGACGCCGAAATGGCGGCGGCCATAGCAAGGGGTGAAAACCCGCGCTATCTGCCGGGCATCTCATTCGACACCGGCATCGAGACGACCACCGACCTGAGAGAGGCTCTGGCCGATGCCGATTGCGTGCTTTCGGTCACGCCGGCGCAATCGCTGCGCAGCGTGCTCGGCACGGTGAAGCCGCATATGCCGCCCGGCATCCCGCTGGTGCTGTGCGCCAAGGGCATCGAGCGGGAGACGGGCGCTCTGCTGTCGTCCATCGTCACCGAAATCCTGCCCGACAATCCGGTGGCGGTGCTGTCGGGCCCAAGCTTCGCGGCGGATGTCGCGCGCGGCCTGCCGACGGCTGTGGTCGTGGCCGCCGAGGACGACGCGCTCGCCATGGACCTTGCCGCCCGCTTCTCGGCCCGCAACCTGCGCTGCTATTCGAGCGACGACGTCATCGGCGTGGAACTGGGCGGCGCGCTGAAGAACGTCTTCGCCATAGCCGCCGGGGCCGTGGTCGGCGCTCAGCTGGGCGCCAGCGCGCAGGCCGCCATGGTCACGCGCGGCTTCGTGGAGCTGCGCCGTCTGGGAGCGGCCTTCGGCGCGCAGCCGGAAACGCTGATGGGTCTTTCCGGCCTCGGCGACCTGATGCTCACCTGCTCCTCCACCCAGTCGCGCAATTTCACCTATGGCGTCGCGCTGGGCCGCGGCGAGCCGCTCGAAGGCCGCCCGCTGGCCGAGGGCGTGCCCACGGCGTCAATCGCCACCCAGCTTGCCGCCCGCCATGGCGTCGAGGCTCCCATCATCTCAGCCGTCGCCGCCATACTCGCCGGAGCGATCACCGTCGGCGAGGCGGTGGAAGCGCTGATGACGCGCCCCCTCAAACACGAAAACACGATCTAGGAGCTACCCGACATGCTGTTTGCCCTCATCTGCAAGGACAGGCCCGGAGCGCTGCAGATCCGCCTCGATACGCGCCCCTCGCATCTCGCCTGGCTTCAGGAACTGAACGAGGCGAAGAAGGTCGCCTTCGCCGGTCCGTTCCTGGATGATGACGGCAAGCCGGAAGGCAGCCTCGTGGTGGTCGAGGCGGACGACAAGGCCGAAGCCGAGGCGATCGCAGCCCGCGATCCCTATGCCGGAGCCGGCCTGTTCGAGAGCGTCGAGGTGCGCGCCTGGAACTGGGTCGTCAACAAGCCCGCGGCCTGAAGGGAGCGTGTTCGCAATGAACTACTGGCTGTTCAAATCCGAGCCGTTCAAATTCTCCCTCGACGACCTGAAGAAGAAGGGCGCCAAGGGCGAGGAATGGGACGGGGTGCGCAACTATGCCGCCCGCAACAACATGCGCGCCATGGAGATCGGCGACCTTGGCTTCTTCTATCACTCCAACGAGGGGCTGAACGTCGTCGGCATCGTCGAGGTCTGCGCGCTGGCCCATCCCGACAGCACCAGTGACGACCCGCGCTGGGAATGCGTCGACATCCGCTATGTGCGCGATATGCCTGTTCCCGTCAGCCTGGCCGACGTCAAGGCCAATCCGCATCTGTCGGAAATGGCGCTGGTCCGTCTCGGCCGCCTTTCGGTGCAGCCGGTGACGCGCGAGGAATGGGAAGAAGTTTGCCGCATGGGCGGCCTCATACCCGCCCCATGAAACCGGCGGCGCGGACGGCGGAGGCCTTCATCCGCGCCAATACGGCGTTGCTCAGGCCGCCGCATGTGCCCGAAATCGCGCTGCATCTCGCGCATGAGGCGCATGATTTGTGGCGGCGCACCGAGGAGGAATTGGCCGAGATCGGCCTTCCCCCGCCATTCTGGGCCTTCGCCTGGGCCGGCGGACAGGGGCTTGCCCGCCACATCCTCGACCATCCGCAAATCGTGCATGGCGGCAAGGTGCTGGATTTCGCCACCGGTTCCGGCCTGGTGGCTATCGCTGCCGCGCGAGCCGGCGCGGCAAGCGTGGTTGCCGCCGACATCGACCCGTTCTGCGAAACGGCGATCCGCCTCAATGCGCAGGCCAACGACGTTTCCATCGCCTTCGACGGCTCCGACCTCGTCGGATCGGATGACGGCTGGAACGTGGTGCTGGCCGGCGACGTATTCTACGAAAAACCGTTCGCGCAGGGGCTCATCCCGTGGTTCGAGGCGCTCAGGGCGCGCGGAGCGCAGATTCTGGTCGGCGACCCCGGCCGCTCCTATCTCCCGAAACACGGACTGGAAAAACTCGCCATGTACGAAGTGCCCGTAACGCGCGCGCTGGAGGATGCCGAGGTCAAGCACACCACCGTGTGGCGCTTCATCGGAAGCTCTATTTGACCACTTTCAGCACCGTGCGCCGCGACAGATGCGGCAACAATCGCTCCATGTCGCGGCGGCTGATGGCCACGCACCCCTCGGTCGGCTTGTAGCCCGGCTGCGCCAGATGGAAGAAGATGGCGCTGCCACGGCCGCGCTTTCGCGGCGCAATGTTCCAGTCGAGCACCAGACAGGCGTCGTAGAGATGATCGGCCCGCTGCATGGTTTCGTGGCCAGCCTTGTAGGGCAGACGCACCGGCCGGTTGTAATTGCGATCCGCCGGCGTGTCGCACCAGCCGAGCCCGGCATCCGTTGCAGCCATCGGCAATCGCGTACTGCGGGCCGACGCAAAGCGGTCGTTGCGGAAATAGCCGGACAGGATGCGCATGGACCCGAGCGGCGTCGCGCCATCTCCTTCGCGCTTGCTGGAAGTGACGCCGCCCCTGCCCAGCGCACAGGGGAACACCAGCGGGCCAGCCTGCAAAAACCCCTGCGAGGGCTTGCCGGGGCGCGCGCGCACCACAAGAGCGGCGAGGCCACCGGGGAAAGTTTCAGTCGCGGCATTGCGTCCGCGCATTTTCCTGTATGATCTGGCCACGGAACAAATCAGCGTGATCGGAAGTTTGCCGGTCACCTTCCGCAAAAAATCGCCTCGGTCAACCTGAAGCCGAAGGACCAGGAAGAAGAACGGACTGATCCATGACCTCACGGACCATACTGATTGTCGATGACGACGACGACCTGCGCGAAACGCTGGTGGAGCAATTGTCGCTCTACGAGGAGTTCGACGTGTTGCAGGAAGCCAGCGCCGCCCGCGGCACATCCACGGTGCGCAACGGCCTGATCGATCTGCTCATCATGGACATCGGCCTGCCCGACATGGATGGGCGCGAGGCGGTCAAGATGCTGCGCAAGAACGGCTTCAAGGCTCCCATCATCATGCTGACCGGGCACGACACCGATTCCGACACGATTCTGGGGCTGGAAGCCGGCGCCAACGACTATGTGACCAAGCCGTTCCGCTTCGCGGTGCTGCTGGCTCGCATCCGCGCCCAGCTTCGCCAGCATGAGCAGAGCGAGGACGCCACCTTCACGGTCGGCCCCTACACATTCAAACCCAGCCAGAAGCTGCTGATCGACCAGCGTGGCGGCAAGATCAGGCTCACCGAGAAGGAAGCCGCGATCATCAAATATCTTTATCGCGCGGACCAGAAAGTCGTCACCCGCGACGTGCTGCTCGAGGAGGTATGGGGGTATAATTCGGGCGTCACCACCCATACGCTGGAGACCCATGTCTATCGCCTGCGCCAGAAGATCGAGCGCGACCCGTCCAACGCCGAAATTCTCGTTACGGAAAGTGGAGGCTACAAGCTGGTTCCTTAAGCAATTTCGGGTGTAGTAACCGATAACGATTCGGGGCGGGTCGTCTGAGGAGGGAAAACGGCCTGTCGACACGGGGACATAGCTGATGGCGCTGGATGATGACATCCGCATCCTGTCTGGCGTGGAGCTGTTTGCGGATTTCACGCAGGAACAGTTGCGCCTGCTCGCCTTCGGCGCGGAGACGACCTCCCTGCAGGCCGACCGCAAGCTCTATCGCGAGGCGGATGAGGCTGACTGCGCCTATATCGTGCTCAGCGGGCGTGTCGCCCTCTACCATGAGACCGACCCGGACCGCACACCGATCGCCTCGGCCGGTGCGGGCGAAATCCTCGGCGAAATGGCGCTGATCGCCGACACACGACGCATGACCAGCGCCTATGCCCAGTCCGATACGCAGGTGCTGCGGCTCAACCGCTCCATGTTCCGGCGTATTCTTGAGGAATATCCGGAGGTCGCCGTGCATCTCCACGCCCGCATCCTGCAACGCTTTCAGGCGCTGGTCGAACGCATCGAAGGCATGGCGCCCCGCTTCGAGGGGTGAGGCATCGGGCCCGAAAGTGGAATCGGTTTTCGGATTATCAAAGTTTTGGGCGTCCTTTAAGCATCCGAAAGGACGCGCGGCGCTCTACAGGTCAAATCGCGCGATCACCGGGACGTGGTCGGACGGTCGCTCCCATCCCCGCGCTTCGCGCAGGATTTCGTAGCCGGAAAAGTGCGGCACGAGATTGGAGGACGACCACACATGGTCAAGACGGCGGCCACGGTCCGACGCCTCCCAGTCGCGCGCGCGGTAGCTCCACCATGTATAGATTTTCTGCTCGTGGGGAATGTTGTGGCGCATCAGGTCCACCCATTCCCCGGCCTCGCGCATGGCCTCGAAATTCGTCGTCTCGATGGGCGTGTGACTGACCACTTTGAGAAGCTGCTTGTGCGACCAGACATCATGTTCCAGCGGCGCAATATTGAGATCGCCCACCAGAATCGAGCCCGTCACGTCATTCTGCTCGGCGCGGATGGCGCGCATCTCCTCGACGAAATCGAGCTTGTGCCGGAACTTGACGTTGATTTCCGGATCCGGCTCGTCGCCGCCAGCAGGAACGTAGAAATTATGCAGCACGATCTGGCGTGATCCCGCCTCCAGCTTCACCGAAAGGTGGCGGCTGTCGTCGATCTCACAGAAGCGGCGCTTTTCCACGATTTCCAGCGGCCGGCGCGAGATGGTCGCGACGCCGTGATACCCCTTCTGCCCGTGGATGGCGATGTGCTCGTAACCCAGCTTGCGCAGGGGCTTGAACGGGAACAGATCGTCCGGGCACTTAGTTTCCTGCAAACACAGCACATCGGGCTGGTGTCGCTCCAGGAAATGCTCGACAAGCGGCATGCGCAGGCGGACGGAGTTGATGTTCCAGGTGGCGAGCGTGAAAGACATGGCGCGGAACATGTCAGCGGCGCGCGCCAAAGACAAGCCGGGGCGCGCTTTGCGGCATAACCTGGGAAGATTTCCACAGATGCTGTGCGCGGGACCTTACGGACCCTTGCTGTTGAGCACGCGGTTGGCGCGATAATCGATGGTGAAGGTGTCGGCGGCGAAGCGCACGCCTTCCTGCACGTTGAAGATCATCACCGTGGTGTCCTTGCCCTGCGCGTCGGTGATCGTCCACTGGCGCAGTTCATAGGTCTTGGGATCGAACATCATGGTGATCATGGCGTTGCCGAACACAGACTTGTCGGCAAGCTGGATGGTGGTGAGATCGTCTTCCTGCTTGACGCTTTTCACCTTGTCGCCCGACAGGTCGATGCGCTCGTCGAGCAGCAGCTTGAGTGGGGTCTTCGACAGGGGATAGAGGTCGGAAGTGCGCAGCTTCTGATTGAGGATCACCACCGACTTGCCGTCGGCGATCACCCGAAAATTCGACGATCCGTCATAGTTGAAGCGGATTTTCCCCGGCCGTTGCAGGAAGAACTTGCCGCCCGTCTGCTCGCCTTTCGGACCGAACTGCACGAACTCGCCCGTCATCGACTTCACCGACGAAAAATGATCGGCGATGCGCTGGGCCGCCGCAGGCGTCGCCGCATGAGCGGCGGCGACAGGATGCAGGCCCGGCACGATATGGAGCGCGGCCGCACCCGCGCATGCGAAGCCGAGCCCGAGAAACCTGCGGCGCGAGGGGGCGGCTTCGGCAACCGTGGCAAAAATCTGGTTTGTCATTCGTCTCGCTCTCGTCTGCCCTTCGAAAATCCATATTCGCTTTCAGTTGGGCTTAAGTTTGACCAGTTCAAGAACTTCCATGAAGCCGGTCAGAACTTGTCCTCTTCCGTCGGCACGAGGATTTCGCGTTTGCCGGCATGGTTGGCGGGACCGACGATGCCCTCCTGCTCCATGCGCTCGATGATCGAGGCCGCGCGATTATAGCCGATGCCGAGCCGGCGCTGGATGTAGCTGGTCGAGGCCTTGCCGTCGCGCAGCACCACCGCCACCGCCTGATCGTAGGGATCGTCGGAATCCTCGAAGTTCCCGCCGCCCGAGCCGCCCTTGCCCGAAGCCTCGTCATCATCCTCGTCATCCTCGGTGATGGCGTCGAGATATTGCGGCACGCCCTGAAGCTTGAGATGGGCCACCACTTTCTCGACCTCGTCGTCGGAGACGAAGGGGCCGTGCACACGCTGGATACGGCCGCCGCCAGCCATATAGAGCATGTCGCCCATGCCCAGAAGCTGTTCCGCGCCCTGCTCGCCCAGGATGGTGCGGCTGTCGATCTTCGAGGTGACCTGGAAGGAGATGCGGGTCGGGAAGTTGGCCTTGATGGTGCCGGTGATGACGTCCACGGACGGCCGCTGCGTCGCCATGATGACATGGATGCCGGCGGCGCGCGCCATCTGGGCGAGACGCTGCACCGCGCCCTCGATGTCCTTGCCAGCGACCATCATCAGGTCGGCCATCTCGTCGATGATGACGACGATAAAGGGCATCGGCTCGAGGTCGAGATGTTCAGTTTCGTAGATCGCCTCGCCGGTCTGACGATCGAAACCGGTCTGCACCGTGCGGGTGATCTGCTCACCCTTCTTGTGCGCCTGGGCGACGCGCGCATTGAAGCCGTCGATGTTGCGCACGCCCACCTTGGACATCTTGCGGTAACGGTCCTCCATCTCGCGCACCGTCCACTTCAGCGCCACCACCGCCTTCTTCGGATCGGTCACGACAGGGGTCAGCAGATGCGGGATGCCGTCATAGACCGACAGTTCGAGCATCTTGGGGTCGATCATGATCAGACGGCACTGTTCCGGCGTCATGCGGTAGAGCAGCGACAGGATCATGGTGTTGATGGCGACCGACTTGCCCGAGCCGGTGGTGCCGGCCACCAGAACGTGCGGCATCTTGGCGATATCGACGATCACCGCCTCGCCATTGATGGTCTTGCCGAGCGCCAGCGCCAGCTTCGCCTTGCTGGTCTCGAAATCGCGGCTGGCGAGGATTTCGCGCAGGTAAACCGTCTCGCGCCGCGCATTCGGCAGCTCGATGCCGATGGCGTTGCGGCCGGGAACCACGGCGACACGCGCTGCGATCGCGCTCATGGAACGCGCGATGTCGTCGGCAAGACCGATGACACGGCTCGACTTGATGCCCGGCGCGGGCTCAAGCTCATAAAGCGTGACCACAGGGCCGGGGCGCACCTGAATGATCTCCCCCTTGACGCCGAAGTCTTCGAGCACGCCTTCCAGCAGGCGCGCATTCTGCTCCAGCGCATCCATTGACAGGCTGGCGTCACGCACGACATTGGGCGGATTGGACAGGAAATGCAGCGACGGCATTTCGAAGCTGCCGCTTCCGATCAGCCCCGGGGGGATCAACGAAGTCTGCGCCTCACGCTGCACGCGCGCGCCCTGCGCCGGACGTGGCGCAGGCGCGGTTACGCGGGCGGTTGCTTCCGGCGAGCGGAAATGCTGGACGTGGCCATGAGACGCCTGCGCCTGCTGATCGTCGAAATAGAGGTCGTCCGTTCCGGCGTCGTCGAACATGTCGCGATCATGCGGATCGAGCGACGGCGCGCGCTGCCTCACCATTTCGGCGAAGAATTCCGGCTCGACACGGGCGTTGCCGCCCCGGATCATGCGCGCCTCTTCCATCTCGGCAGATTCCACACGCTCAGCCGCACGACGCCAGGCGCTGGCGCGCGACTGCTCCGGGGTTTCGAAATAGCCGTCATCCGCCGCGCGGCGAGAAGGCATATGCCTGTGCGTCCACGCACGCGCCGACATCCACCAGTGCGCCAGCATCCCCAATACGAGGCTGCCGCGCCCGTCATCGTCCTCATCGTCGTCACCGAACTGGCTGGCGCCCTGGTCGAGTTCCTCGTCCTCTTCAGGTTCCATAATGGCGAAACCGTTGCGACGCCTGATGAGAGCCGAGCCATAGGCGAACAGCCACAATGCGGGAACCGCAAGAAACGCGATGACGCCGGCCGCGAACAGGCCGGTCGGGTAGCCTCCGATGACCATGCCGGGGAGCTTCAGCACCATATCGCCGAACACGCCGCCAAGGCCGGTCGGCAGGGGCCAGGTGGGCGGAGGGGAGATACAGCCGGCCATGGCCGCGGCGGCCAGCGAAAAGCCAAACCAGCCGAGGGCGCGCTTCGGCATGCGATCAACGGCGCGACCGGAAAACAGCAGGACGCCCCAGATCACCGCCGGCGCAAGCCCGGCGACCGCGGACAGGCCGAAGAACTGCATGGCGAGGTCCGAAAACACCGCGCCGGCATAGCCCATGGCGTTGGTGACCTGCGCGTCCGTCGCGTGGCTGAAGCTCGGGTCCGCGACATTCCATGTCGCCAGAGCGGCGACCCCGAAGGCGACGAAAGCGAACAGCGCAAAGCCAGCCATCCGGCCCACCTGCCGGCGCGCGAACGCCTGCAAGCCCCCATAGGCCGAATCTTCCAGCGCAAGCCGTGCGGTAGCCCCTGAACGCATGAATTGATCCTCGTCGGTCGTGGTGAGCCGGCGCGGACGCCGGACAGACTCTGAGGCTCAAACTAGCGAAGGGATGGTTAAAACCGCATTAACCATGGGGGTTGCGGGACTTGATCCCCAAAAGCTGCGCGCTCCGTGCTGCGCTTTCGGCGCGCCGATTTCGGAACCAGCGGGCATTGGCGCGGCTTCAAAAAGAAAGAACCCGGCAGTTGCCTGCCGGGTTCTTCTGTTCAGACGGTGAAACCGATCTTAGAACGAACGCTGGAAGCGGAGGTAACCACCCCAGCCGTCCTGCTTGCCGCCAACCTTGGCGCCGGTGATGTCGCGCTCGTAACCAGACGCGTAGACAACTTCCGGACGGATGTTGAAGCCGGGAACCAGTGCGTAGTTCACGCCGACAGCAGCGCCGAAGTTCTCATGGTCGTCATAAGCGAGCTGGAAGTCCAGCGCGGCCTTGTCGGTGAACTGATACTTGCCACCGCCCCAGACAGCCCAGTCGCCGCCCCAGACGCCATAATAGCCGCTCTTGCCGAGCGTCGTGGCGGTGCCGAGAACCCAGGCACGATCGAAGTCGTAATCCTGGTAACCGGCCATGACCCAGAGGCTCAGAGCTTCGTTGACGTTGAAGTCGACGCGCAGCTTGGCGGCAACTTCACCATAATTGGAGTCGTAGCCGATGACGCCCGACACCTTGCCCCAGCCCTGCGTGAACGAGGCGCCAGCCACGACATGCGGAACGTAGGAATCGATGGTGTAGTTAACCCCGGAACCTTCTTCAACGCCGATCGTGGCGGAGAAGCCGTTGCCGCCGTCGAAGGTGTAGGCGATCAGGTGGGTCTTGCCCGGGGTGTAGTTGACGCCGATGTCGTCGTTGATGACCGAGCCGGCCGAGTCGGTCAGCGTCTCGAACAGCGAGTCGGTGTAGGCGATGGTCAGGCCGCCGAGCTGGATGATGGCGTGCTCAAGAGCCCAGGAAGACTCAGTGCTCGACAAAGGATCAACGGTACCAACACCGGGGATCGTGGCGCTGGCTTCGATGGAATCGCGCTGGTAGTAGGTGGCGATGAAGCCGCGCAGGGTGCCGTACTCGGTCTCCGAACGGGCGTCGAAGGTGAGCTGGGCGCGCATGCGCTTGAAGTACGTGTCGTTCAGATCGGGGATACCGGCCAGAGCGTCCTTCTTGTCGAAGCTTTCGATGCCCGACACGTCACCAACGCCGATGTCGTAGCGCAGGTAGCCGCCGACCTTGAGGCAGGTCTCGGTGCCCGGGATGTAGAAGTAACCAGCGCCGTAGACGTCGCAGATGCGGACGTATTCAGCGGGTTCCGGCTCGGCCACGACGATAGCGTCGGCGGCGCGCGCACCGGAGACTGCGACGAGAGCCGCAGCGGAGCCGAGAAGCAGGCTCTTGATGTTCATTTTCTGACCTCCAGTCAAAAGTTCAAAAACGGGTCTGGGCTATTCTTTGCTGAAGGACAGCGTTCCCTGCCCCATCCCCTACGGTGAAAAAGACGCGCACCGCGCCTCTCCTTCGAAACCGACATTACCCATCGGGCCGGCGCGTTCAACAAGGAACACAACGCGCTGCAACCCCTGCGGCTGCTATCCGAAAGGTGTGTTGCAGAAACGCCACGTTTTTGCAGGGCGCGGAAACCTCTCGTTAACCATTGGGGCCTTGCCGGGGGCGTTTTTCCGCATCACGGCTCGAATCGGAATGGAACCGCCCAAAAAAAGAGGGCCGGCAGAACCGGCCCCCAAGGAACGCCACGGCGGAACCTGTGGCGCGTCCACTCTATTTGCCCCTTTCCGAGGCGTTCCCCTTTGGTGGTTGATGAGTGATGGGGTGGTTATGCGTGATAGGCGACTTCGCCATGGGAGGTGATGTCGAGGCCCTGCGCTTCAGCCTCCGCGGCCGGCCGCAGCCCGACGGCCAGGTCGACCAGCTTGTAAAGGATGGCGGAGACCACGCCGCACCAGACGATGGTGACGAGAACGGCAAGGATCTGCGTCCAGACCTGAGCGCCCATGGTCACGCCTTCCTCGTAGCCGACGCCGCCAAGCGAAGCGGAGGCGAAGACGCCGGTTCCGATGGCCCCGACGATGCCGGCCACGCCGTGAATGCCGAACACATCCAGCGAATCGTCATAGCCGAGCCTGTGCTTGACCACCGCGACGAAATAATAGGCCACGACGCTGGCGATCGCTCCCAGAACGATCGCGCCGACCGGGCCGACGAAGCCCGCCGCCGGCGTCACGGCGACGAGGCCGGCGATCACGCCGGATGCGCCGCCGAGCATCGAGGCCTTGCCGCGCACCGCCTTTTCGACGGCCGACCAGGCGATGACCGCGCCTGCGGTGGCGGTGAAGGTGTTGATCATGGCGAGCGCAGCAGTTCCGCCGGCCGAAAGCGCCGAGCCGGCGTTGAAGCCGAACCAGCCCACCCACAGCACAGCCGCGCCAACGAGCGTCAGCGGCAGGTTGTGGGGGGCCATGTTCTCCTTGCCGTAACCCGCGCGTTTGCCGATGATGATCGCCCCGACCAGCGCTGCGATGCCCGCATTGATGTGAACCACGGTGCCGCCGGCGAAATCCATCACGCCCCATCCGAAGAACAGGCCGTTCTCATCCCACGCCATATGCGCGATCGGGAAATAGACCAGACTGACCCACAACACGACGAACAGGACGAGCGCGCCGAACTTCACGCGCTCGGCGAAGCCGCCGACGATCAGCGCCGGCGTGATGCAGGCGAAGGTCATCTGGAAACAGATGAAGACCAGTTCGGGAATGGAGCCCGCTTCGGACTCCGGCGTCACGCCGGCGAGGAACAGCTTGCCGAAACCGCCGAAGAAGGCGCTTTCGCTGCCGCCGAAAGCGAAGGAGTAGCCCCACAGCACCCACACCACGATAACCGCCGCGGTGATCATGGTGCACTGCATGAGCACCGACAGCACGTTCTTGGCGCGCACGAGCCCGCCATAGAAGAGAGCGAGGCCGGGCAGGATCATGAACAGCACGAGGATGGTCGAAACCAGCATCCATGCGGTGTCGCCGGAATCGAGTGCCGAAGCCGCTGCTTCCGTCGCGGCTTCAGCCGCCTCCGGGGCGGTCTCCTGCGCCAACGCGGCGAGCGGACCGAACAGGGCGAGAGCCGCCGGACCGAACAGCCCCGCTCTTCTGAGGGTGGAAGAAAAACGCATTGATCTCTCCATGATAGGTCGACCGCGCCGGATCACAGGGCGTCGGTGTCGGTTTCGCCGGTGCGGATGCGCACGGCCTGATCGATGCCGAAGACGAAGATCTTGCCGTCGCCGATCTGGCCCGTCCGGGCTGCGATGCGAATGGCCTCGACGGCCTTGTCGGCGAGGTCGCCGGCAACCGCGACCTCGATCTTGATCTTCGGCAGGAAGCTCACCGCGTATTCGGCGCCGCGGTAGATTTCGGTATGCCCCTTCTGACGCCCGTAGCCCTTGACCTCGGTGACGGTCAGGCCTTCGATGCCGAGCGCAGTCAGCGCCTCGCGCACCTCGTCGAGCTTGAACGGCTTGATGACAGCCATCACGATTTTCATCAGCTTCACCCTCTGCTGGTGCGCCGGCCCCACACGGACCGGCAGCACAAAGGGTCAATCAAGCTCCGTGCCAATTGCGGGAACGGAAGCTCAACACTCTGATTTAAAAAGGATAAAATTTGAATCTGGGGATGCGCGGCAGACAAGCCGCTCCCACGGCAGACTAATTTTTATGCAGAATATTCCATCTGCATAAAATTAAGGCTGACGACGCAAGCGGATCAGGCCTTCCTGCGCGACCGAAGCGATCAGGGTTCCGTCGCGCGCGAACAGGTCGCCACGCGTGAAACCGCGCCCGCCCTGCGTGGAGGGGCTGTCCTGCGTGTAGAGGATCCAGTCGTCCAGCGGATTCTGGCGATGAAACCACATGGCGTGGTCGAGGCTGGCGGCTTGGATGTCGCGATCGAAGACGGCGCGGCCATGGGCGAAGGTCGAGGTGTCGAGCAGCGTCATGTCGGAGAGATAGGCCAGCACCGCGGACTGCAGCGCGCGGTCGGCCGGAACCGGGCCGGTGGTGCGAATCCAGATGTTCTGCTTCGGCTCCAGCTTTTCGCGGCTCGTATAGTGCTTGAGCATCACCGGCTTCATCTCCACCGGCCGCGGCCGCTCCCAGTAGCGCTTGATGCCTTCCGGGACGGTGTCGCCGAAGCGGCCGATCAGCTCCTTCTGCGACATCAGCGAATCGGGCTCGGGAACGTCGAGCGGCATGGGCGCCTGATGCTCAAGCCCCTCCTCGTCCTGCTGGAACGACGCCTCCAGCGAAAAAATCGCGTGGCCGTGCTGGATCGCCACGACGCGCCTTGTGGTGAAGGAGCCGCCGTCACGGATGCGGTCCACCTCATAAACGATGGGCAGCTTGGTGTCGCCCGGCAGCATGAAATAGCCGTGCAGCGAATGCACATGGCGATCCGGCTCCACGGTGCGCTGGGCGGCCACCAGCGCCTGCGCGATGGTCTGGCCGCCGAACACGCGCTGCCAGTCGCTTTGCGGGCTGCGACCACGGAACAGATTGTGCTCCAGCCTTTCAAGGTCGAGAATGGAAAGAAGCTCGTCCATGGCCGTCGTCATCATCTGGTCCCTTGCCTTATCGTGGCCCGTGGTGTCCGACAGGATGGGCATCGCGTCAAGGCTGCTGTATATCCGCAGTCGGCCGAAGAAGAGGTTGAACGATGTCTGGAACGAGCGAAGCGACGAAGGCCGCGAACGAATTGTCTGACACCGGCAGGCTCGACGTTCTGGTTGCGGGCGCGGGGTATGTCGGACTGGCCAGCGCCGTCGCCCTCAAGCACGCGCGTCCGGGCCTCAGGGTCGCCGTGGTCGACGCCGCGCCCGCCGATGTCTGGCGGAAGGACAGCCGCGCCTCGGCAATCGCCGCCGCCGCCTCTCGCATGCTGGAACAGCTCGATATCTGGCGCCGCGTCGAGCCGCACGCGCAGGCCATCACCGAGATGATCATCACCGATTCGCGCACCGGCGACCCGGTGCGGCCGGTGTTCCTCACCTTCGACGGCGAGATTGCGCCGGGCGAACCCTTCGCCCACATGATCGCCAACCGCGACCTCAACCGCGCCCTGCGCGACCGGGCCGCCGAACTGGGCGTCGACATCATCCAGGGCGTCGGCGTGCAGGGCTTCGACACGGACGGCGGCGGCGTCACCGTGCAACTGGCCGACGGCGCGTCGCTGCGCGCGCGGCTGCTTGTGGCCGCCGACGGCGTGCGCTCGAAGCTGCGCGACATGGCCGGCATCAAGACCGTGCGCTGGGACTACGGCCAGTCCGGCATCGTCTGCACCGTGGCGCATGAGCGTCCGCACAACGGCCGCGCCGTCGAGCACTTCTTCCCCGCCGGACCGTTCGCCATCCTGCCCCTGAAAGGCAACCGCTCGTCGCTGGTCTGGGCCGAGCGCACCGAAGAGGCCGAAAGGCTGATCAACGGCGACGAGATGATCTTCGAGGCGGAGCTGGAGCGCCGTTTCGGGCTTGAACTTGGTGAGATCCGGGTTGAGGACAAGCCCCGCGCCTGGCCACTCGGCCTCACGCTTTCCCGCAGCTTCGTGGCGGCGCGCGTGGCGCTCGCCGGCGACGCCGCCCACGGCATCCACCCCATCGCCGGACAGGGCCTGAACCTTGGCCTCAAGGATGTGGCCGCGCTCGCCGAGGTGATCGTCGAGGCCGACCGGCTCGGACAGGACATCGGCGCGCTTGACGTGCTGGAGCGCTATCAGCAATGGCGCCGCTTCGACACGGTGCAGATGGGTGTGACCACCGACATTCTGACGCGCCTGTTCTCCAACGACGCAGCGCCCGTCCGCGCCGCGCGCGACTTCGGCCTCGGGCTGGTCGAGCGCCTGCCCAGGCTGAAGAATTTCTTCATCAGGCAGGCTGCCGGCCTTGCCGGACCCACGCCACGGCTCTTGAAGGGCGAGCCCCTTTAAAGCCGCTCCGTTCCACCACAGCCATTTGAGGAGGTAGCCCATGAGCCTCGATTCCGTCCGCGCCTTCTTCAGGACACACGCGCCCGACCTCGAAGTCATCGTCACCGACCAAAGCTCCGCCACGGTGGCGCTGGCGGCCGAGGCCCATGGCGTGGAGCCGGCCCAGATCGCCAAGACGATCTGCCTCAGGGCCGGCGACCAGCCGCCCGTGCTGATCGTGGCCGGCGGCCTCGCCCGCATCGACAACCGCAAGTTCAAGGACCGGTTCGGCGGCAAGGCCCGCATGCTCGACGCCGGGCAGGTGATGGAGCTGACCAGCCATCCCATCGGCGGCGTGTGCCCGTTCGGCCTGGCCACGGAGTTGCCGGTCTACTGCGACGTTTCGCTGCGCGCCTATGAGGAAGTGGTGCCCGCCGCGGGCGCGACGAACGCGGCGGTGCGCGTGCCGACGACGAGACTCGCCGAACTGACCGGCGCCGAATGGGTCGATGTGTGCCAATAGGCGGCCCTTGCCTTACAAATCCGCAAGGGCACACTATCTCCTTCATCAGGCAGGCGCCGCCTGCCGATCTGGCAGAAGGAGATGATCATGAACCGTCACGCCACCGCCGTCTGGAACGGCACCCTCACCGAGGGTTCCGGCACGCTCGACACCCAAAGCGGCGCTTTCGCCCAACAGCCCTATTCCTTCAAGGGCCGGTTTCAGGATGAAGCCGGCAAGTCCGGCACCAATCCGGAAGAACTGATTGCAGCCGCCCATGCCGGCTGCTTCGCCATGCAGCTTTCCCATTTCCTGGCGGAGAATGGCACTCCGGCGGAGGAACTCAAGGCCGAGGCCGTGGTCACCTACGGTCCGGCGACCGGCGGCGGTTTCGAGATCACCGAAAGCGCACTGAAACTCACCGGCAAGGTGGCGGGCATCGATGAAGCGACATTCCGGGAACTGGCCGACAAGGCCAAGGCCGGCTGCCCGGTCTCTAAAGCGCTCGGCGCGATCAAGGTGACGCTCGACGCGAAGCTGGCCTGAACGGAGCGCTCACAAAAGCCCCGGACTCCGGGGCTTTTCAATCCGGCGAGCGCTTCAGCCGCCCAGCGCGTCGAGTCTTTCGGTAAGTTGCCGCACCTGCTCTTCCAGCGCCGCGATGCGCACTTCGAGTCCGGCGTCGCCCGACACCACTACAGGGCCGGAAGCGGCTGAAATGGCCGCCATGTCCACCGGTCCGCACAGAAGATGCGCGAAGCGGTCCTCGCGCTGGCCAGGGCCGCGCCCGATTTCCTGCACCAGGGGCGGGCGCTTGCCGATCAGCATGTCGAGTTCGCCGCGCAGATCATCGGCGGAAGCGAAGCGGGCGAGGCGCTCGCCGCGCGCCAGCAATTCATGCAGGGTCTGCGGACCGCGCAGCATCAGCAACCCAAGCAGCGCCGTCTGCGGCACGGTCAGCGAAAACTTCTGGCCCATCAGATGCTCGTAACGCTCGACACGCGAGCCGAAAATCTGCCGCACCAGCCCCTTCTGCTCCAGCATCTTGAGGCCGCGCATCACATCCGACTGCGACAGCGCCATGACCGGCTCGCGCGCCGTCTTCTGGTTCGCTGCCGCCAGAAGCGCATTGGCCGTGAGCGGATAGACGTCCGGCGTCAGTTCCTTTTTCTCGATGAGGCAGCCCAGTATCCGGGCTTCGAGTGCGCTGAGCGTGGGAAATTCGTCGCCGTTCATCGTTTCGAACTCTCCGATCCAGAGACAAGGCCGCCGCCGGGGTTCCGGCGGCGGCCTTGCTATAACCGATCGGGACGAGGGCGCAAACTTTTCACGCCCGCATCTAGCGAGGAATCGCGCGTCAGACGCGGCGCTCGACCATCATCTTCTTGATTTCCGCAATCGCCTTGGCCGGGTTCAGCCCCTTGGGGCAGGTCTGCGTGCAGTTCATGATGGTGTGGCAGCGATACAGCCGGAACGGGTCTTCCAGATTGTCCAGCCGCTCGCCCGTCGCCTCGTCTCTGGAGTCGATCAGCCAGCGATAGGCCTGCAGCAGAACGGCCGGTCCGAGATAGCGGTCGCCGTTCCACCAGTAGCTCGGGCACGCCGTCGAGCAGCATGCGCACAGGATGCACTCGTAGAGGCCGTCGAGCTTTTCGCGGTCCTCATGGCTCTGCAGCCATTCCTTGGCGGGCTCGGGAGAAACGGTCTGCAGCCAGGGCTCGATCGAGGCGTGCTGGGCGTAGAAATTGTTGAGGTCCGGCACGAGGTCCTTGACCACCGGCATATGCGGCAGCGGATAGACCTTGACCGGTCCCTTGATCTCATCCGAGCCCTTGGTGCAGGCCAGCGTGTTGGCGCCGTCGATGTTCATGGCGCAGGAACCGCAAATGCCTTCGCGGCAGGACCGGCGCAACGTCAGCGTCGGATCGATCTTGTTCTTGATCCACAACAGGCCGTCGAGAACCATTGGCCCGCAATCGTCCATATCGACGAAATAGGTGTCGATGCGCGGGTTCTCGTCGTCATCCGGAGACCAGCGATAGATACGGTACTCGCGCAGATTGGTGGCGCCCTCCGGCTTCGGCCAGGTCTTGCCCTGCGTGATCTGCGAGTTCTTGGGGAGCGTGAGTTCGACCATTTTTCAGATCCTCAATACACACGCGCCTTGGGCGCGATCTTGGCCGGGTCGATGCCGCCGTCCTCGGGCTTGAGCTGCGGCTCGGTTTTGACCCCACGGTAGCTGAGCGTCACCTTGCCGTCTGGGCTGAGATGAGACAGCGTGTGCTTGCGCCAGTTGGCGTCGTCACGGGCCGAGAAATCCTCGCGTGCATGCGCCCCGCGGCTCTCCTTGCGCGCCTCGGCGCTGTAGACGGTGGTGATGGCGTTGGCCATCAGGTTCTCCAGCTCCAGCGTCTCGACGAGGTCCGAGTTCCAGATCATCGAACGGTCGAAGACCTTGACGTCCTTCATCTCGCCCCAGATCTGCGAGATGCGCTTGCAGCCGTTCTCCAGCGACTCCTGCGTACGGAACACCGCCGCGTCATCCTGCATGGCGCGCTGCATGCGCTCGCGGATGACGGCGGTCGGCGTCGAGCCGCTGGCGTGACGCAGACGGTCGAAGCGATCCATGATCTTGTCGCAGGCGATCTTGTTGAGCGCGGGCACCGCCGACTTGGGATCGACGATCTCGCCGGCGCGGATGGCGGCGGCGCGACCGAACACTACAAGGTCGATCAGCGAATTGGAGCCCAGACGATTGGCGCCGTGCACCGAGGCGCAACCGGCTTCGCCGACGGCCATCAGGCCGGGCGTCACGCGATCCGGGTCGCCGCTGGTCGGGTTGAGCGCCTCGCCCCAGTAATTGGTCGGAACGCCGCCCATGTTGTAGTGCACCGTCGGCAGCACCGGGATCGGCTCCCTGGTGAGGTCGACGCCTGCGAAGATCTTCGCCGATTCCGAAATGCCGGGCAGGCGCTCGTGCAGCACCGCCGGATCGAGATGGTCGAGGTGCAGGAAGATGTGGTCCTTGTTCCTGCCGACGCCGCGCCCCTCGCGGATTTCCATGGTCATGCAGCGCGAAACCACGTCACGCGAGGCAAGGTCCTTGGCCGATGGCGCGTAGCGCTCCATGAAGCGCTCGCCCTCGGAATTGACCAGATAGCCGCCCTCGCCGCGCGCGCCTTCGGTGATCAGGCAGCCGGCGCCGTAGATGCCGGTCGGGTGGAACTGCACGAATTCCATATCCTGAAGCGGCAGGCCGGCGCGTGCGACCATGCCGCCGCCGTCGCCGGTGCAGGTGTGTGCGGAAGTGGCGGAGAAATAGGCGCGGCCATAGCCGCCGGTCGCCAGAACCACCATCTTCGCGGAGAAGCGGTGGATGGTGCCGTCATCGAGGTTCCACGCCACCACGCCGGTGCAGGTGCCGTCCTCTTCCATGATGAGGTCGACGGCGAAATATTCGATGAAGAACTGCGCCTGATGCTTCAGCGACTGGCCGTAGAGCGTGTGCAGGATGGCGTGGCCGGTGCGGTCGGCGGCCGCGCAGGTGCGCTGCACGGGCGGGCCGTCGCCGAAATTCTGCATATGGCCGCCGAACGGGCGCTGATAGATCTTGCCTTCCTCGGTGCGCGAGAAGGGCACGCCATAATGCTCCAGCTCATAGACCGCCGCCGGCGCTTCGCGCGCCAGATATTCCATCGCGTCGGTGTCGCCCAGCCAGTCGGAGCCCTTGACGGTGTCGTAGAGATGCCAGTGCCAGTGATCGGGCCCCATGTTCTGCAGCGAGGCGGCGATGCCGCCCTGTGCGGCCACCGTGTGCGAACGGGTGGGGAAAACCTTGGTGATGCAGGCTGTCTTCAGCCCCTGCTCGGCCATGCCGAGCGTGGCGCGCAGGCCGGCGCCGCCGGCGCCGACGACAACGACATCATATTTGTGATCGACATAATTATAGGCGGCCACCGGTCAGCCTCCGAATGCGAGCTTGAGCAGCGCGAACACCGAAACGATGCCGACCGCCGCCGTGAAGAAAGTGTTGAGGATCAGGAGCGCGAGCTTCGAGCCTTCCCCATGGACATAGTCCTCGATGATGACCTGCATGCCGAGGCGCATGTGGTAGAGGCCCGACACGAGCATGGCGACCATCACCAGCGCGACGGCCGGATGCGCGAGCGCTGCGCGCACGTCGTCATAGCCGGCCCCGTTCATCACGATCAGGAAGCCGACGAAGAACAGGAACAGGGGGATGTTGGCGACGGCGGTGAGACGCTGGCGCCAGAAATGCATGGTGCCCTCGCGGGCCGACCCCAGACCGCGAACCTTCGCCAGCGGCGTGCGCATATCGTTGCGGGAAGCGCTCATGCCCAGCCTCCGCGCACGATCAGGCCGACAGTCCAGACAGCGACGGTGAGAACGACCGAGCCGACCAGCGTCGCCCAGGCGAGCCTGGAGGCGGAGTGCTTGTCGAGCGCTGCGCCGGCATCCCAGATGAAGTGGCGGACACCGCCCAGCATGTGCAGCATCAGCGCCCATGTATAGCCGAGCAGGATGAGCCGGCCGATGAGAGTGCCGAAGAACCAGTTGATGTAATCGAAGGTTTCCTTCGACGTGGCGGCGGCGATCAGCCAGAGCGCGACCAGAAGAGTGCCCACGTAAAGCGCGCCGCCGGTGATGCGGTGCAGGATCGACGTGGTCATCGTGATCTTGGGCCGGTAGATCGTCAGGTGTGGCGATAGCGGCCGTGGTCTAGGCTGTGCATGGGTGGCTGGTGAACGGCTCATGGCTCCCCCAAAACTGGGCTTCCCGAACTGGGTTGCAATGCGCGGGCATTCTGACGCGGACGCGTCACTGCCGGCTCGAAAAGCGACTTTAAGGACTGCGGCGTTCTAGAACTCTTTTTGCACCGCGTCAAAGCCAGAAAACCGTTTTCTATTCATAATTTAGTCTGAGCAATTCGGCTTGCTGAAGTTCAACCGATTAAGGAAGTTCAAGGTCACGGCGACGAATACTTAACCTGACTAAAACACTCATCTTGTACAGGTGAGCGGAGAATGTCGGCCCTTGACCACGAGCGCCTCGCGTCCGTCGAGCACGATGGCGTCCACGCCCTGGCCATAGCGGCTGCGCTGATTGGCGGGCGAGGCGGGCAGCTCCTCTTCCTCGTCCGGCCCGATCACACGTATCGACGCGCCGAGATTGCGGATCGTCATCATGCTGCCATCGGCGCAATTGTAAGTCGCCCTCGCCGGCTGGGCGACTTCCTTCTCGGCGACGATCGCCATCGATCCCTGCTCGCCTTCCGGCCCCACCAGCGCCTTGTCTTCAAGCGCCCTTGCACCCTGGTTCGACACACAGGCCGCGCAGGCAAGAGGAAAAAGGGTGACAGCCACCCTCGCCATCCGGCACAGTTTCATCGGATCACCTCCTGGGAGCGCGGGCCGCACATGGCCCGGAAATAGCTTCCGCTTGCGGATTGATTCGGGAGTTTTCACCTGCAACCGAACCAATAGCACCCCTGCAGGATGCAGTTCGATGTAACCGCGCGGACCGCGCCTGATCAAGTGCGCTGTCCGCCCGCACGCCAAAAACCGGTGGAGGTTCCAGAAAATACCTCTCCATATCCAGGCACAGGCACAGGCAGAGGCAGAGATGACGCCACCGGACGAAAAGGCGGAACACGGCGTCGCCTTCCATCTTAACAAAGGTTAAGAAATGGTTAATTCTGAGGCATGGGATCAGGGCGGCGATTGTTCCGCCATATTGGGGGAGAGCCATCATGCGCTCCATAGTCCATCTGTCGGCGATTGCCGTTGCCGCATTCGCCCTTTGTCAGGCCCTGCCAGCAGCGGCGGGGCAACAAGGCGATCATGTCTACGCCGATTCCTTCGGCAATCTCGTCGTCGACAGCGCGGCGGGCTACAAGCGCATTGTCGTCGGTCAGGGCCACACGGTCAGGCAGGCCGCCGCCTATATGGCGTCGAATACGCCGAAGGTCATCTATCTCGACAGAGCGGAAGAAAATGCGGCCCGGGCGGCCGACTGCTACCGGCCGCCCGTATTCGTCAAGGGCCGCAGCTACATGTACGGCCTGTCCGACGGCGAGATGCCCGAACTCAGCCCCTGCCGTTAAATCTTCGGGCGGTTTCCGCAAAAGCAGGCCGGGGCGTTTGCGCTCAGAATTGCGCGCGACAACCGGTCAGAGGAAGATACTCTGACTTGCGGCGGCTCGGGGGCCTGTTTCCGGCAGGTTCGAGGTAGCCGATGCGACGCGCACCCGGTTTCGTCCCTCTTTCTTGGCGACATAAAGCGCTTCATCGGCGCGGCGCATGAGATCACCAAGGCTTTCCTGAGGAAGCCCTTCGGCGATGCCGAAACTGGCGGTGCAACGCCGGGTTTCAGGCAAGCCGTCGATCGGCCGCATCTCGTAGGCGGTGCGCACGCCTTCCGCGAACAGGCGCGCACCGCCCAGATTTGTCCCGGTCAGAAGAACGGCGAACTCCTCGCCACCTATGCGCCCGACGACATGGCCCTGCCCTGCCCCTTGGGCCAGCAAGCCTGCGAAGAGCTCGATGACACTGTCTCCCGTCGCATGGCCGAACCCGTCATTGATCTGCTTGAAATGATCGAGATCGGCGATCACCAGAGAAACCGGGGCGCCCGTATGCGGCGCGGCGCGCAACGCCTGGCCCGCATGGGCCATGAAGCCGCTGCGGTTGAACAGGCGCGACAGCGCATCGATTTCCGATCGCGCATTGGCGTCCGACATCACGTCGCGAACCAGCACGACCAGCGTCAGCACGGCGACGGCCATGGCGAAGATCGTGCCGAGCGATTGCGAGGCCATCGCATAAGCGGTTTGAACATATTCCTGAGGCGCGTTTCCCCAGCCGCCCAGCGCATGGGCGAGGAAGGGCTTCGCCGCGAACTGAACCCCGCTCCCGAGCAGCGCCGCCATCAGCAGGCGGTCGGCCAGTTCCATCCGTTGTCGCGATTTCACGATGATGCCGGCAGCGACGAGTTGCATCACGGCATAGGGCAACTGATACGCCATCATCCTGGCCGTGGAATGGCGCGGCAGATCCTGCGCGAAATAGAGCAAGACGGTCGCACCGGTGAAGAACGCCAGCATCGGCGTCCAGCCGAGCACAACATCGTATTTGCGGGCCACGCCAAAATTGTAGGTGATGGTCGAAGCTAAAAAGAGGGAAAAGGCCAGCACCACCGGCAGGCGCGCATTTTCGAAGGCCGGAATGCCGAATTCGGCGACCAGATAGGTCATGCACAGCAGGTTTGAAAGCACCAGCCAGCGGGCCGGAACGCGACGGACGTCGTGGACGGCGATCATCATGAACGCCCCGGCCAGCAGGCCGGAGAGAAACAGATTGATGGCGAGAATGAAGCTTGCGCCGCCCATATGATATCCACCCCCTGACCCGGCTTACCCAAGGACAGCCAAAATCCGGTTAACGGGGAAGCCCCGCCGCGAATTTTATGCGATGCTGGAGGCGTGGAACTCCGGGCAGGGGCCGGCGTTATCAGCCATTGGGCGAAGGAGGCTTGCTATGGCCGAGACGGTCACACTTACCGATCACGACGCGATCAGGGATTGGGCGGCCGCGCGCGCCGGCGCGCCGGCGGTCGTGGACGTGTCCCCCGAAGCGGGAACGCAACCGATGCTGCGGCTGGTCTTCGGCCAGCACGCCTATGCAGACACCGGACAGGCGGAGCGCCCGGCCAATGCCGGCGGCTACGAACTGGTCGAGTGGGACGAGTGGTTCCGCCTGTTCGACGCGGCGCATCTGGCGCTGGTGGTCGGCAAGGACGTGCCCGGTCGCCGCGATTCCTATCACGAATTCGCGCGCCGTCAGGATTGACGCGGACGACAGCATGTCGCCCGAAAGTGGGAACCGGTTTCGGGACGACGAGAAGCATGAAACAAAGACTTACAGCGTGTCGCCTGAGTCCGTTTCATCGCGACGCGCTTGAGTGACGAAAAAGCCCCGCATTCCAGTGCGGGGCTTTTTCCTTCAGGCGGTTTCGTCCGCGCTTATTTCCAGTCGCGGATATCCACGAAATGACCGGCGATGGCCGCCGCCGCCGCCATGGCCGGCGAGACCAGATGGGTGCGGCCCTTGAAGCCCTGACGGCCCTCGAAATTGCGGTTCGAGGTCGAGGCGCAGCGCTCGTAGGGGCTCAGGCGGTCGTCGTTCATGGCAAGGCACATCGAGCAGCCCGGTTCACGCCAGTCGAAGCCGGCCTCGATGAAGATCTTGTCGAGCCCTTCGGCTTCCGCCTGCGCCTTCACCAGCCCGGAGCCCGGCACGATCATGGCGTTGACGCGCGGATTGACTTGTCTGCCCTTGGCCACTTCCGCCACGGCGCGCAAATCCTCGATGCGGCCATTGGTGCAGGAACCGATGAACACGCGGTCGATCTCGATGTCGGTGATCTTCGTTCCGGCGGTCAGGCCCATATATTCCAGCGCGCGCTTCTTGGAGTTGCGCTTGGTCTCGTCCTCGATCAGGTCCGGATCGGGAACCACGCCGGTCACCGAGACGACGTCTTCCGGAGACGACCCCCAAGTCACGATCGGCGGCAGCTTCGCCGCGTCGAGCACGACGACCTTGTCGTAATGCGCGCCCTCGTCGGTCGCGAGGGTCTTCCAATATTCGACCGCCATGTCCCACGCCTTGCCCCTGGGCGCGCGCGGCTTGTCCTTCACATAATCGAAGGTGGTCTGGTCGGGCGCGATGAGGCCGGCGCGCGCGCCGCCTTCGATCGACATGTTGCAGACCGTCATGCGGCCTTCCATCGACAGCGAACGGATCGCCTCGCCGGCATATTCGATGACGTAGCCGGTGCCGCCGGCGGTGCCGATCTCGCCGATGATGGCGAGGATGACGTCCTTGGCGGTGACGCCGGCCGGCAGCTGGCCGTCGACGCGCACCAGCATGTTCTTCGCCTTCTTCTGGATCAGCGTCTGGGTGGCCAGCACATGCTCCACCTCGGAGGTGCCGATGCCATGCGCCAGCGCGCCGAACGCGCCATGGGTCGAGGTGTGGCTGTCGCCGCACACGATGGTCATGCCGGGAAGAGTGAAGCCCTGCTCGGGGCCGATGATGTGGACGATGCCCTGCCGGCGGTCCTTCTCGGAATAGTACTCGACGCCGAAGTCCGCAGCGTTGCGGGCCAGCGCCTCGACCTGGATGCGGCTTTCCTCGTTCTTGATGCCGTTGACGCGGTCGGGCGAGGTCGGGACGTTGTGATCGACCACGGCCAGCGTCCGCTCCGGGTGGCGGACCTTGCGGCCGGCCATGCGCAGCCCCTCAAAGGCCTGCGGACTGGTCACTTCATGCACGAGATGCCGGTCGATGTAGAGCAGGCAGGTGCCGTCGTCCTGGCGGTCGACCACGTGGTCATCGAAAATCTTGTCGTAGAGGGTGCGCGGTGCGCTCATTTGCGTAAATCCGTCGATAATGGAAAGGGAAGCCCGCAATCGGGCCGATGGCGATCAGGCGCGCTCTAGCGAAGTCGGCTGGTCGCCGAGCCTGAGACCCACGCAAAGAACCGTGCCGGCAGACGCTTCTTGTCCTGCAGCACAAACCCTTTGTAGCACGGGTCTCCAAACAGTTCTTCCATCACCCCTAGATACCAATCTTTTGCCGCGACGGCAATCGCCGCGCACGCGCCGGGCGTCGGTGCGTCCGTCAGTCGCGCAACTGGCTGCGTCGCATGCGCTGCTCCAGCCCCCGCAACGCCATGGACAGCCCGACGGTGAGGAGGAGGTAAATATAGGCCACGATCGAATAGGTCTCGAAGAAGCGGAACGAGCCGGATGCATAGATCTTGGCCATCTGGGTGATGTCGGCGACGCCCAGAACCGACACCAGCGAGCTGTCCTTGACCATGGCGATGAAATCGTTGCCCAGCGGCGGCAGGATGGTGCGGACCGCCTGCGGCAGAACGATCAGCCGGAAGCGCTGGCTGCGCGTGAGGCCGAGCGCCTTTGCGGCCTCGATCTGGCCGACGTCGATCGACTGGATGCCGGCCCGGAACACTTCCGCGATGAAGGCCGAATAACCGAGGGCCAGCGCCAGAATGGCGCGCCACAGCAGCGACACATCGCGCACCATCGCGGGTTCGAGAATGCCGGCGTCCTGCAACGGAAAGGTTATCCAGTTCCATGCCGCGACGAGCGCCGGCGCACCGGCGAATGCGACCCAAAACAGCAGAACGAGCATCGGAACGCCACGTATGATCTCGACATAGAAGCGCGAAATCTGCCTCAGCCATACCGACGGCGACAGCGCCATCAGGGCAATGCCAAGCCCGCCCGCCGAGGCGAGCACGAAGGCCGACAGCGTGACGAAAACGGTGATGCCGACGCCTTTTGATACGGTCGCGAAAACCTGGGCGTAGAGATCGCTCGCCGCAATCGAGAGGCCGGCCGCAAGCGCCAGCGCTCCGGCGGCCAGCAGCCACCAGGGAAAATCGGCCTTCTTGGCGCGGCTGGGAGATTGCATGAAGACGGCTCGGCCTGTTTCGGGAAAGGCTTCCTACACCCCTTCCCGCCTTGCCGGCCAGAGCGCCGCCGGCAAAAGCCTCGCCGCGGCCGTCATCGCAACGTCGTTCACTCGCCCATCTTGTAGTCGCGGAACCACTTGACGGTGAGCTTCTCCATCGCGCCATCCGCCTGCATGGCGGCGATGGCCGCGTCGACCGGCGCGATCAGGTCGGAACCCTTCTGGAAGATGAAACCGAAATCCTCGCTGCCCAGCGGCCCGCCGATCATCTTCAGCCCGCCACCCGAACTCTCGACATAGCCCTCGCCGGCCGTTCCGTCGGTGAGCACGGCGTCGACATCGCCGGAGATCAGCGCCAGAATGGTGGCGCCGAAGGTCTCAAAAAGCTTGATGCGGGGGTTCTGCTCATCGCCGTCGAGCACACTGTAGACCGTGGTGTAAAAAGGCGTGGTGCCGGGCTGGGCGCCGATCAGCCCGGCCGCAAAGGCGGCGAAGCTTTTGGCGTCGGTGAAGCGGGTCTCGTCGGCGCGAACCAGCATGAACTGCTCGGAGCGCATGTAGGGACCGGAGAAATCGATCTTGGCCTTGCGCTCGTCATTGATGGTGATGCCGTTCATGCCGATGTCGTACTGCCCGTCCGCCACCGCCTGGATCATCACATCCCAGGACGCGTTGCGGTATTCGACCTCGAAATTGAGCCGCTTCGCGATCTCGTTCATCGCGTCATATTCCCAGCCCTTCTGCTCGCCGGTCCTGGGATCGACGAACTGGAGCGGCGGATAGGCGTTCTCCGTCACCACCACCACCTTGCGCCCGCCCAGATCCGGCAGCGCCTCGGCAGAGGCTGCGAGCGGCATCAGCACAAAGGCCAGCAGGCCGGCCAGAAAAAGTCCGGTGTTCGACATGCGATGGTTCACGATGACACTCCTCTCCCTTGCAGGCGGGGAGTTTATCCGGCGCAACGCACCTTGCAACCAACGAAAAAGGCGGCCGAAGCCGCCTTTCCGGTATTTCTTGCCAAAGGCTGCTTATTCGGCCGAAGCGGCCTCGGCGGCGGCCTTCTCGGCGGCGGCCTTCTCGGCAGCGGCCTTCTCGGCGGCTTCCTGAGCGGCCTTCTCGGCAGCCAGCGCCTCGGCGGCGGCGATCTTCTCGGCCTCAATGCGGGCCTTCTCGGCGTTGAGGGCCTCGCGCTCGGCCTCGTTCAGCTTGCGGGCGCGAACGCCGGTGTTTTCCGAGATGCGCGCCGACTTGCCGCGGCGATCACGCAGGTAATAGAGCTTGGCACGGCGGACCTTGCCGCGGCGCACCACGTCGACGCCCTCGACCATCGGCGAATAGACCGGGAACACGCGCTCCACGCCTTCGCCGTAGGAAATCTTGCGGACGGTGAAATTCTCGTTGAGGCCCGAACCGGAGCGGGCGATGACGACGCCTTCATAGGCCTGCACGCGGGTGCGGGTGCCTTCGGTGATGCGCACATTGACGCGCACCGTGTCGCCGGGCTGAAATTCAGGGAGCTTACGCTTCTCTTCGATCCTGGCGGCCTGCTCGGCCTCGAGCTGACGGATAATATCCATCTTCAAATCCACTTCTTGTTCTTCCGACAGCCAGAGCGCCCTGCACTCGCCGCAGCAGTATCCCCACCGCTGGGCTATGCCGTCGGTCCTCAAGACCTTCGGCAGGGGCGGCTACACCGTCCTGTATTGACGGGTGACCCGGACCGAAAGACCCATTTCCTTCGATCCGGCCGGGCGATACACCATTCCCGTCGCTTTGTCACGGGGGTTGGCCCGATCTTTGCGCTCAACGCCCGTGACTGGCCGCCGCAGCCAGCGCCATCAGCCCCAGCGCCAGCACCGCAAGCTTCCAGAAATCCGCGCGCCGCTTCAGGCCCGGCAGGCCGAGCGGCTTGACGAGGTGGACCATCATCATGGCGAGGATGAGGAAGGCGAGGATCTTGGTCATGCGCTGTTTGAGCAGCCTAGGCCGGTTCTGTCAAAGACCGCTCCCTGCGGCAGTCCGTCCATTGGCCCTTAGTCAGATGGACGCCCCGATTTCCAGCCGTTACAAATCGTGGCGAGGAACTTGGGAGGTTTTGAAGCATGACATCGCGTTATCGTCAGGTCTACGCCGGGTGGAAGCAGGATCCGGAAGCGTTCTGGGCGGAGGCTGCACACGCGATCGATTGGTTCTCTCCTCCGCAAAAGGTGTTCGACCCTGATCAGGGCGTCTACGGCCGCTGGTTCGCCGGCGCAACCTGCAACACATGCTACAATGCGGTAGATCGCCACGTCGAGAACGGGCGCGGCGATCAGACCGCGCTTATCCATGACAGCGCCATCACCGGCACGCAGCAGAGCCTGACCTATGCGGAACTGCAACGGGAAGTCATGGCGCTGGCGGCAGTGCTTGCCAGACATGGCGTGACAAAGGGCGATCGGGTCATCGTCTACATGCCGATGATTCCGGAAGCGGCCGTCGCCATGCTCGCCTGCGCCCGCCTTGGCGCCATCCATTCCGTCGTCTTCGGCGGCTTCGCCGCCCGCGAGCTCGCCACCCGCATCGACGACGCGCAGCCGAAGCTGCTCATCACGGCCTCCTGCGGCCTGGAGCCCAACCGGCTCGTCGCCTACAAGCCACTGCTCGACGAGGCGATCGGGCTGTCGGCGCATCCACCGCAGCACTGCATCGTCTTCCAGCGCGAACAGCTTGTCTGCGACCTGATCGCAGGCCGCGATATCGACTATGCCGAGGCCGTGGCGAAGGAAAAGGAAGCCGGCCTCGAACTGGCCTGTGTGCCGGTCGCCGCCACCGATCCGCTCTATGTGCTCTACACCTCCGGCACCACCGGCCAGCCCAAGGGGGTGGTGCGCGACAATGGCGGCCACATGGTCATGCTGAAATGGACCATGGAGAACGAATTCGGCGTCAAGCCGGGCGAGGTGTTCTGGGCCGCTTCCGACGTCGGCTGGGTGGTCGGTCATTCCTACATCGTCTATGCGCCGCTGCTGCATGGCTGCACCACGGTGATGTTCGAGGGCAAGCCGGTCGGCACGCCCGACGCCGGCACCTACTGGCGCGTTATTTCCGATCATGGCGTCGTGGCCCTGTTCACCGCGCCGACCGCCTTTCGCGCCATCAAGGGTCAGGACCCGCAGGGCGAGTTCATCGGCAAATACGACCTGTCAACCTTCCGCACCCTGTTCCTCGCCGGCGAGCGCGCCGACCCCGAGACCATCAAATGGGCCGAGCAGCGCCTCGGCGTTCCCGTCATCGACCACTGGTGGCAGACCGAGACCGGCGCGCCGATCACCCAGAACCCGGTGGGCCTCGGCATGCTGCCGGTCAAATACGGATCGCCGGGTGTTCCGATGCCCGGCTATGATATCCGGGTGCTGAATGACGAGGGCCATGAGGTGCCGGCGGGTACGCTGGGCAATGTGGTGCTGAAGCTGCCTTTGCCGCCGGGCTGCCTGCCCACGCTGTGGGATGCGGACGAGCGTTTCCGCAAATCCTATCTCGACGCCTTTCCGGGCTTCTACAACACCGCCGACGCCGGCATTCTGGATGAAGACGGCTATCTTTTCGTCATGGCGCGCACCGACGACATCATCAACGTCGCCGGCCATCGTCTGTCCACCGGCGCAATGGAGGAGGTGCTGGCTGAACACCCCGACGTTGCGGAATGCGCCGTCATCGGCATTTCCGACACGCTGAAAGGCCAGTCGCCGCTCGGCTTCGTGGTTCTCAACGCCGGCGTGGCGCGCGACACCTCCATCATCGAGCAGGAGGTGGTGACGCTGGTGCGCGAACGCATCGGGCCGGTTGCCGCTTTCAGGACGGTACTGACCATCAAGCGCCTGCCGAAGACGCGATCCGGCAAGGTGCTGCGCGCCACCATGCAGAAGATCGCCGACCGGCAGGAATGGAAGATGCCGGCGACCATAGACGATCCGGCCGTGCTCGACGAGATCGACGCCGTGCTCAAGGCGCGCGGAATAAGCCGCTGAAACATGATGCCGCTTGACATGGGCATCGCAGCATAATCTTTCCCGGTGCTGAGGGATCAACGCCGCTTGTCGGCGTTTATCTTTACCAATCGGGAAAAATCATGCTGTCACTGCCCCAGGCCCTGTCGTTTGCAGTCATCATTCTGATGATGGCGGCCTTCATATCGGGTCGCCTGCGCTACGATCTGGTCGCGGCCCTGTCCCTGCTGGCGGCGGTGGCCGTCGGCGTGGTGCCGTTCGAAGAGGCGTTTTCCGGGTTCAGCGACGACATCGTCATCATCGTCGGCAGCGCGCTGCTGGTCAGCGCCGGCGTCGCGCGCAGCGGCATCATGGAATATGCGCTGCAGCGCTATGCGCCCGGCGTCAGTTCCGTGCGCGCCCAGCTCGCCCTGCTGGTCATCACCGTCGCCGTGCTTTCCGCCTTCGTGAAGAACATCGGCGCGCTGGCGATCATGATCCCCATCGCATTCCAGTTCGCCCGCCGCTCAGGCGTCTCGCCCTCCATCTTCCTGATGCCGATGGCTTTCGCCTCCCTGCTCGGAGGGCTGATGACGCAGATCGGCACCTCGCCCAACGTCGTCGTGTCGCGCCTGCGCGAGGATCTGACGGGCGTCGCCTTCTCCATGTTCGACTTCACGCCGGTCGGGCTGGCGCTGACCGTCGCCGGCTGCCTGTTCCTGACCCTCTTCCATTTCCTCGTTCCGTCGCGCGAGCGCAACGACAACGGCCTCAACGCCGCGCTCGCCATAGAAAACTATTCCGCCGAGGCGCGCGTCACGGCAGATTCCACGATTGCCGGCAAGCCGCTTTCCGCCCTGCTCAAAATTTCCGCGGGCGAAGCCGCCATCACCGCCATATTGCGCGAAGGCAGCCTGCGCATCGCCCCCCTGCCGGACGCCATATTGCGCGAGGACGACATCGTGCTGATCGAAGGCAGACAGGAAGCGCTCGACCGACTTGTGGCGCAGGCCAAACTGCATGTCGGCGCCGGACGCAGCAAGGGCGCCAGCCCCGAAACCATGGCGGTGGAAGCCGTGGTGACCAAGAATTCCAGCCTGATCGGCTGGTCGGCCCAGCACCTTATGCTCTACGACCGCTTCAATGTGAGCCTGCTCGCCGTCTCCCGCAAGGGCGAACGGCTCGACCAGCGCCTCGGCACCATCACGCTCAATTTCGGCGACATCGTCATGCTGCGCGGTGACAGCCAGACCCTGCCGCAATTCCTGAAGGATTTCGAATTGCTGCCGCTGGCCGAAAGGCAGGTGCTGCTGGGCAGCGTGCGGCGCGGGCTGGTGCCCGTTTCCATCCTCATCGCCGCCATGGGCGCGACCGCGCTGGGCATTCTGCCGGTCGCCATCGCCTTCTTTGCCGCCGCCGTGGCGATGGTGTTGTTTCGCGCCATCCCGCTGCGGGAAGCCTATGATTCGCTGGACGGTCCGATCCTCGTCATGCTCGCCGCCCTCATCCCGGTCAGCGATTCGCTGCGGACCACCGGCGCAACCGACGTGATCGCAGCGCTTCTCGCCGATCTTGGCCACGTTCTGCCGGCATATGGCGCGCTGGCGCTCATGCTGATCGCGGCCATGATGGTCACGCCCTTCCTCAACAATGCGGCGACAGTGCTGGTCATGGCCCCCATCGCCGCCGGCTTCGCCACCAATCTGGGTTACAGGCCCGAGGCGTTTCTCATGGCGGTCGCCATCGGCGCCGGCTGCGATTTCCTCACGCCCATCGGCCACCAGTGCAACACGCTGGTCATGGGCCCCGGCGGCTACCGCTTCTCGGATTATCCCCGGCTCGGCCTGCCGCTGTCCATGATGGTGATCGTGGTAGCGGTTCCCATGCTGATGGTGGTGTGGCCGCTTTGATGCAGCCGCCTTTTCCTTGCTGACAGGGGGCTGTCAGCAGGCCTGTGCGAACATGCCTTCCATCAAACCGGAAGGAGAACCGCCATGCACCGCCCCGGCATTTTTTCCGCCCTTGTGCGCTATGTCCGACTGGCGCACACCCGGCGCAAGGAGATCCGCACCATTCGCATGCTCGATTCGCTGCCGGCTGAAGTCCGGTACGACATCGGCTGGCCCGACCTGCATCTGGACGGCGGCGGTCGCTTCGCGCATCCCGATTCGACGTCTGACGAGATGCCGAGCGTGATCCCGTCCCGCAGAAAAGGCTGGATATCGCCCCCGATGCCGCCAGAATGTCCGGCCTGAACATGCGAACCCGAAGGTCACGACATGCCTGACCGCAAGAAACTTGGTCTCGTCTTCATCCCGAATTTCGCCGACTGGGAATATGGGCTGCTTGCCGCTTCCGCCGTCGAGTGGTTCGGCGCGCAGGCTTTTTCCCTGACGCCTGACGGCCAGCCGGTCGCCTCCACGGCCGGCTTCCGCCTCATGCCCGATCGCAGCGCGGTTTCCGACGAAAACGAGGACCTCGACGCCGTCGCCGTGATCGGCTCCGATCAGTGGACGGGCGCCGCCGCGCCGGACGTTGCGCCGCTTCTCAAATCCGTCGCCCGGCGCGGCGGCGTGGTCGGCGGCATCTGCGCCGGCACCCTGGCTCTGGCCCGAGCCGGCCTGTTCGGGGAAGTCGCCCACACCAGCAATGGTCGCGACTGGATCGCAAGCCACCTGCCGGACTATGCCGGCTCCGCACATTATCGCGACGTGCCTCATGCGGTGAGCGGCGGCAGGATCGTTTCCGCGCCAGGCTCCGCTCCCGGCACGTTCGCTATCGAATTCCTCACGCTTCTGTTTCCCGAAAGGCTGGCCGAGATGGGCGAAATGCGCGCGCTGTTCGCGAAAGAGCATGCCAATAACTCCTGACACCATGCTGTCAGCAAGGCCATGGCAATTATCGCTTGGCATGAGCCGCCGGAGAGGCGATTGTCGGTATATGACGGCGGCGGCTCGGGGCAGACACGCCGAGGGAGCATCACATGCGCAGGGCCGACAGGCTTTTCCAGATCGTGCAGCATCTGCGCGGGGGCCGGTTGGTCACCGCCCACAAGCTGGCGACATGGCTGGAGGTGTCCGAACGGACCATCTATCGCGACATTGCCGACCTGCAATCGACCGGAGTGCCGATCGATGGCGAGGCCGGCGTCGGCTATCTGATGCGGGAGGGCTTCGACCTTCCGCCGCTGATGTTCACGCGTGACGAGATCGTGGCGCTGGTCGCCGGCGCGCGCATGGTGCGCGCCTTCGGCGGCGCGGCCATGGCGCGGGCGGCGGACGAGGCGCTGGTCAAGATCGGCGCGGTGCTGCCGCAGGCCGAGCGCGACCGCATCGCCCGCACGGAAATCCACACCCCGCTCTGGGTGGTGAGCGATGCGGCTCGTGAAGCGCTCGACATCATCGAGCGCGCGGTGGAGAAGCGGCAGGTGCTGACCGTCGACTATTGCGACGAGGCCGGGCGCACGACGGCGCGCGACATCCGCCCCCTCGGCCTCTGGTTCTGGGGCAAGGTGTGGACGCTGATCGCCTGGTGCGAGATGCGCAACGACTTCCGCGCCTTCCGCATCGACCGCATCACATCGCTGGTCGGAACCGAGCGCGGTTTCCGGCCCGAGCCCGGCAAGCAGCTGGCCGATTTCTATCGCGCCGTGGAGGACAGGGAGACCTACGGAACCGGTCCGAGCGCCAGAGGCATGTAGCGGCTACGCCTCCCGTTGTTGCAGGTTGCCGGTCCGCAAATCGCCGGACCGAACTCGTTTTCGTCAACAGCCCGGCGGCATCTCCAGAGCTTGCCGCTCAATCCGGAACGACAGCGACAGCCTGAATCTCGACCAGCGCCTCATCCTCGATCAGGCCGGACACCTCGACTACCGCCATGGCCGGAAAATTGCGGCCCATCGTCGCCTTCCACGCCGCGCCGATGTCCTTCAGCGAGGCGGAATAGGCCTTTCGGTCGGTCACATACCAGGTCATGGTGGTGATGTGCTCGGGGCCGGCCCCGCCCTCACGCAGGATGGCAAGCACATTTTCCAACGTCTGGCGGATCTGGCCGGGCAGATCATGCGCCTCGAACCTGTACTGGCCGTTCCAGCCGATCTGGCCGCCAATATAGATGGTCCGCCCGCGCGCCTCGACGCCGTTGGAATAGCCGATCGGCTTTTCCCAGCCTTCCGGTTGCAGGATGCGATGCGGGGTGCGGGGCAAGGTTGCGGGCGTGGCCTGCTCTGCGGGCCTGATCTCGCTCATGACGACTCCTGTCTCGACATTTTCACCAGCTCGCGGCCGATGATCAGTTTTTGCACCTCGGTGGCGCCTTCATAGATTCTGAGCGCCCTGATCTCGCGATAGAGCCGCTCCGCGATGTTGCCGACCTGCACGCCGCGGCCGCCGAACATCTGCACGGCCTGATCGATCACCCACTGCGCGTTCTCGGTCGCCGACAGCTTGGCCATGGCGGCCTCTTTCGTGGCCGGCAGCTTTTGCACGTCCCGCCGCCATGCCGTGCGCGCCACTAGAAGCGCCGCAGCGTCGATGGCCGTCGCCATCTCGCCAAGCGTGCTCTGCGCCGTCGGCAGGTCGGCCAGCGTCACCCCGAACATGTTGCGCGAGCTGGCGTGCGCCAGCGCTTCGGCAAGCGCCCGGCGGGCGAAACCGAGCGCCGCCGCCGCCACCGAGGGCCGGAAGATATCGAGCGTGCGCATGGCGATCTTGAAGCCCTCGCCGGGCGCTCCCAGAAGCTGGCTCGCCGGAATGCGGCAGCTCTCGAAGCGGATCAGCGCCAGCGGATGCGGGGCGATCGTCTCGATGCGCTCGGCAATCACGAAGCCCGGCGTGTCGGCGAACACCACGAAGGCGGAAATGCCGCGCGTACCCGGCGCTTCGCCCGTGCGGGCAAAAACGGTATAGACATCGGCAATGCCGCCGTTGGAGATGAACACCTTCTCGCCGTCGAGCACATAGGCGTCGCCGTCGCGGCGCGCTGTGCAGCTCATCGCTGCAACGTCCGATCCGGCATCGGGCTCGGTCAGCGCGAAAGCCGCAATCAGCTCCCCTTTCGCCACTCGGGGCAAAATCCGCCGTTTCAGCTCCTCGTGTCCCGAAAGGCTGATCGCGCCGGTCCCCAGCCCCTGCATGGCGAAGGCGAAATCGGCCAGCCCGTCCTCATGGGCGAGCGTCTCGCGCAGGATGCACAGCGAGCGGCCGTCGATCTCCGGCGACACGCCGCCATAGGCCAGCGGCACGCAATGGCGCAGGAGGCCGGCCTGCCCAAGCCGCCTGACCAGCGCCTTGCAGGCGGCGTCAACGTCGTGATGATCGATCGTCCCCAGACCCTCGCCGGCGATGAACGCATCGACCTCGACCGCCAGCGCCCGGTGCTCCACGCCATAGAATGGCCAGTCGAGATGATCGCGAGGCGGCGCCTTGGCCGAAGACGCATGGGCCATGGCTCAGCTCCCCTTGAAGTCCGGCTTCGCCTTCGCCGCGAAAGCCTCGAAGGCGCGGCGAAAATCGCCGGTGGCCATGCAGATCGCCTGCGCCTGCGCTTCCGATTCCAGCATTTCCCCGATGCCCATCGACCATTCCTGGTCGAGCATCTTCTTGGTCATGGAATGCGCGAACCACGGACCGTCGGCGAGCCTGCGGGCGAAGGCCTGCGCCTGGCCAAGCAGGGCGTCACGCCCGGCAATCTCATTGTAGAAACCCCAGTTGTGGCCTTCCTCCGCGGTCATAGCTCGTCCGGTGAACAGAAGTTCCGCCGCCCTGCCCTGCCCGATGATGCGCGGGAGAATCCCGCAGGCCCCCATATCCGCGCCGGCGAGACCAACGCGCGCGAACAGGAACGCGGTTTTGGCCTCCGGCGTGGCGAGGCGATAATCGGACGCCATGGCGAGGATCGCCCCGGCTCCGGCGCAGATGCCGTCCACCGCCGCGATCACCGGCTGCGGACAGGCGCGCATCTGGCGCACCAGATCGCCGGTCATGCGGGTGAAGGCCAGAAGGTCGGGCATCTTCATGTTGGTCAGCGGCTCGATGATCTCGAACACGTCGCCGCCGGAACAGAAATTGTTGCCCTCGCCCGTCAGCACCACGCAACGCACGTCGCTGGCGCGCGCCAGTGCCCGGAACAGATCGCCCAGTTCCTCATAGCTTTCGAAGGTCAGCGGGTTCTTCTTTTCCGGCCGGTTGAGCGTGATGGTGGCGACGCGGCCATCTTCGTCCGTCTCAAAGCGGAAATGCTTCGGCTGGAAATCCCTGAACGGCCTGAGCTTGGCCTGCATGGCGTTGGTCATCATATCAACCTCCCATCACTTCACCGCCAGCGACCGCGATGGCCTGCCCGGTGATTGCGCCTGCGCCCTCGCCGGCAAGCCACAGCACGGCGTCGGCCACTTCCTGCGGCGCAATCAGCCTGCCTTGCGGGTTCGCCCGCGCCAGCGACGCGCGCGCCTCGTCACCGCTGCGGCCGGTCTTGTCCCGGATCGTCTCGACCGCCGCATCAAGCAGCGGCGTATCGGTGAAGCCGGGGCAGACGGCGTTGACCGTGATACCGGTACGCGCCAGTTCCAGCGCCAGCGCCCGCGTCAGCCCAACCACGCCATGCTTGGCCGCACAATAGGCGGACACATACGGATAACCGGTCATGCCGGCGGTGCTGGCGATGTTGATGATGCGTGCCGAACCAGCCTTGCGCAGCGAGGGCAGCAGCGCGCGGGTGACCAGATAGGCGCCGGTAAGATTTACCGCGACGACATGGTTCCACAGCGCCGGATCGGTCTTCTCGAAGGGGGCGGACGGCGCTTCGCCGGCGCAGTTGACCAGCACGAAAACCTCGCCCAGCGCTGCGATCGCGCGTGCCGCGCCGGCCGCCACCGCCTGCTCGTCGGTCACGTCGAAGCCCTCGACGACAAGGGCGGTTCCGCCCCCTTCCTCTATGTTTCCGGCGACTTCCTGCAACGGCTCGGCCCGCCGCCCGGCCAGCGTCACGGCAAACCCCTTGGCGGCCAGAGCCAGCGCAATCGCGCGGCCGATTCCGGTGCCGGCTCCGGTGACGAAGGCGTGGCCTGAGCGGTTCATTTCCGGCCCGCCGCTTCGGCCGCCGCGCGCGCCAGATTGTTCTCATATTGCGAGCGCGCCGACAGATATTGCTTGGGCCACTCGACGCCCTCGAAGCCGATCTTCGCCGCCTCGTGCAACACGAAGGACGGATCGGCCAGATGCGGGCGGGCGATGGCGCACAGATCGGCGCGGCCGGCGGCGATGACGGAATTGGCGTGATCGGCTTCCGAGATCGCGCCGACCGCGATGGTCGCCACGCCGACCTCGTTGCGGATCTTGTCCGACATCGGCGTCTGCCACAGCCGCCCATAGACGGGCTTGTCGTCGGTCACCACCTGCCCGGTCGAGCAGTCGATGAGATCGGCTCCCGCCTGCTTGAACATGGCTGCAAAAATCGCGGCGTCATCGGGCGTATTGCCGCCCTCATGCCAGTCGGTCGTCGAAAGGCGCACGGAGGTCGGCCGCTCCTGCGGCCATGCCTGGCGGACAGCGCGGAACACCTCCAGCGGAAAGCGGGCGCGGTTTTCATGACTGCCGCCATAGTCGTCGTTGCGCGTATTGGTGAGCGGCGACAGGAAGGACGACAGCAGATAGCCGTGCGCGGCGTGCAGTTCGAGAATGTCGAAACCGATCGCCGCCGCCCTTTCCGCAGCCGCGACAAAATCCGCCACGACCCGGTCCATATCCTCCCGTGTCATGGCGCGTGGCAGCGACGAATGCGGCAGATAGGGAATGGCGGATGCCGAAAGAAGCGGCCAGCCACCCTCTTCCACCGGCTGATCCATGCCTTCCCAGCCGCGCTGCGTCGATCCCTTGCGGCCGGCATGGCCAAGCTGGATACCGATCTTCGCCGGCGTCTGGCCATGCACGAAATCGACGATGCGTTTCAGCGCCTGCGCCTGATCTTCGTTCCACAGGCCGAGACAGCCCGGCGTGATGCGCGCATCCGCGGAAGTGCAGGTCATTTCCGGGAAAACAAGGCCCGCGCCGCCCATGGCGCGCGCGCCGAGGTGAACCATATGGAAGTCGCCGGCAAGCCCGTCCGTTGCCGAATACATGGCCATGGGCGAGACGATGATCCGGTTGCGAAGCGTCAGCCCGCGCACCTTGTAAGGCGTAAACATCGGCGGCGGCACATTGCCGTCAGGCGTGGGATCGACACCCGCCCGCTTCGCGAACCAGCGTTCGTAGTCCTCCAGCCAGACCCTGTCGCGCAGGCGCAGATTCTCGTGGCTGATGCGCTGCGAGCGGGTCAGCATGGAATACATGAACTGTTCGGGCTCAAGCCGGTCGGCATAACGCTCGCCCACCACTTCGAACCATTCCATGGCGTTGCGCGCCGCGTTCTGGATGCGCGCGACATCGACGCGGCGCACCTCCTCATAAGCCTCCAGAACCGCCGGGATGCTTTTCGCGTCATGGCCGACCGCGTTGAACTGGCGCGTCAGTTCGATGGCGTCGTCGATCGCCAGCTTGGTGCCGGAACCGATGGCGAAATGCGCGGTGTGGGCGCTGTCGCCCATCAGCACCACATGGCTGTCGCCGTTGAAATGGCTCCATTTCTCACAGATCAGCCTGCCGAAGTTGAGCCAGGCCGAACCGCGCAGATGGCGGGCGTTGCTCATCAGCCGCGCGCCGTCCAGCGTCCCGGAAAACAGCTTTTCGCAAAATGCGATGGACTGGTCCTGATCCATCTCGCCGATGCCGTGGGCGTTGAACACGTCCTCGGTGGTCTCGACGATGAAAGTCGAGGTGTTGTCGTCGAACCTGTAGATATGCGCCTGGAACCAGCCGTGTTCGGTGCGCTGGAAATCGAAGGTGAAGGCGTCGAAGCGCTTGTCGGTGCCCAGCCAGATATAGCGGTTCGGACGCATCATCATGTCGGGCCTGAAGACATCCTCGTAACGGGCGCGAATGCGGGAGTTGACGCCGTCGGAGGCGATGATCAGATCGGCGTCGGCGAACTCATCGTCGCTCTGAACCTCATGCTCGAACACGAGTTCGACGCCGAGTTCGAGGCAGCGCTCCTGCAATATATTGAGCATCTTCTTGCGGCCTATGCCAACAAAACCATGCCCGGTCGTGCGGATCTTGCGACCCTTGAACACCAGCTCGATATCGTCCCAGTGATTGAAGGCGTCTTCGATGGTGGCGGCTGTCTGCGGGTCCCACTCGCGCATCGATTCCATGGTGGCGTCGGAAAACACCACGCCCCAGCCGAATGTGTCGAAGGCCCGGTTGCGCTCAACCACGGTGACATGGTGCCCGGGATTCTGCTTCTTCATCAGCAGGGCGAAATAGAGACCGGCCGGCCCGCCTCCGATGCAGACAATGCGCATGCTGGTTCCTCCCGTCATCGGCCGGACGCATCGCGTCGGCGCCGCCGGACAAGGAAAGATCATTCCGAAAAAAACTTCAAGCTTAAAGTTTTTCCGCCATGCGCAAAGCCGGCGGCTCCGCCTCATGGAGAGGCGGCGTCCATCGACCGGCCATGACCTTATTGCGGGCCCGAAAGCGCCGAGCGGACCGAGCCCTTGAGGCGACCCAGCGCCTCCATCAGCAGGGCTTCATCGTGCCGGGACAGGTCCTTGAACAATTCGCCGACCCATTCGCCATGACGGTCGGCCATGGTGCGGAATGCGGCGCGCCCTTCATCGGTCAGGGCGACAATCTGCACGCGCCGGTCCTTCGGCGAAACCGTACGGCTGACATAGCCCATCTCGACCAGCCGCTCGACCAGGGCCGTGAGATTGCCGGCCGAAACCATCATGCGTCTCGAGACCTCGCCCAGCACCATGCCGTTCTCGGCGCGTTCGAGCTGCGCCATCAGGTCGAAACGGGGTAGGGTGAAGTCGAACTCCTCGCGCAGTCGCCGGCGGATTTCGGTCTCGGCAAGCGTCGTGCAGGTCAGGAGTCTCAACCAGAGGCGGATTTCGGCCCCATGGTCGCCTGGCGCTTCCAGCACCTTGGTCTCGCCGTCCAGCCATTCGGCCCGGCTCTCGTCGGCCTTGCTCTCGTCCATGTCCAGCGCGGTCGTCCTCAAAGCTACACGGCCCCTTGTAGAGCCGTTTAACCGCTAGGGACAAGCCGGTATGCATCAGGGGGCGGGAATGCCGCCGGCAAGCACCGTGGCGTAGGCGTCCGCGTCGATATTGCCGCCAGAGATGACGCACACGACATTGCCCTTTGCATGCGGACTGGCGAGCGCCGCGGCCAGGGAGGCCGCACCCGCGCCTTCCGCCACCACCCGGGCTTTGGAGAACAGCATGCGCATGGCTTCGGTCACTTGTTCGGGGCTGACGCTCACCGTCCCGTCGATCAGATCGCGCGCCACCGGCCAGAGCTGCGGCACGACCGAGGGGCCGCCGATGCTCTTGATGAAGGACGGTTTCGTTTCGATGTCCACAATGCGGCCGGCGGCCAGCGCCGCCGCCACCGGAGCGGCGTTTTCATCCTCGCAGGCGAGGATTTTCACATGCGGCTTCAGCGCCTTCACCGCGCTGGCGACGCCCGTGGTCATCGACCCGCCGCCATAAGGCGCGAACACGACATCGACGTCGGGCAGCCCCTCTACGATTTCCAGTCCTACGGTTCCATTGCCATTGAGCACCGCCTGATCGGTGACCGGGTTGATCAGCAGTTCGTCAAGCTGCGGACGATCGGCTTCGGTGATGTAGCGCCACCAGTCGTCCATGCCGATAAAGCGCACCTCGCCGCCCAGGCCGCGCACGCCGTCGATCTTGGCCTGTGGCGCGCCGGCATACATGTAGGCCGCCATTTTCACGCCGAGCGCATGGGCGGCGAAGGCCATGCCATAGGCCATATTGCCGGAACTGACCGTCGCCACGCCATTCGACAGGCTGCCCCGTTCGCGCGACAGCAGCGCGTTGAGCGCCGGCCGCAGCTTGAAAGCGCCGATCGGCGAAAGCGTTTCCAGCTTCAGGAAGATGCGCCGGTCCGGCAGCCCACCATCCAGCGGGCCAAGGTTCAGCGGCACAAGCGGCGTTGGCTGCATATAGGGCGCCAGGCGCTTGGCGGCCGCCTCCATGGCCGCCAGCGTCGGCCGGCGCGGGCCGCTCATTCGGCAGACGCCTTCCTGCCGGAAGCAGCCTTGTCCAACCTGCTTCCACTGCCGGTTTCTTCCTCGGTATGGATATAGGCATGCAACGTGTAGCCGATATGCTCTTCCATGAGACGGCGCGCCCGCTCGATATCACGATCGAGGGAGGCCTCCATCAGAGCCGTATGATGCCCGATACCCATGGCTTCGCGCAGCGCCGCGACAGCCTTCTCGTAGCCTTCGTGCCGCCCTTCGGCGGCGCGCAGCGTGGGCGCAAGGCCAAGGAAGCGATGATGGCGGCGCAACTGGTCGGAAATCGTGGCGTGGAAGCGCAGCAGCCAGCTCGACCGCGCTGCGCTCAGGAGCGCGTCATGGAACGCGGTATGCTTCTCGTCCCATTCGTCGACCGCGGCTTCGGAAGGATCGTCGGGCGCGATCTTGCAGCGCGACAGCCGATAATGGCTGGTGACGACCGCCGCCTCCCACTCCGCATCGCCATGGGCGATCGATTCCAGCAGCAGCGGCAATTCCACCACCATGCGCGCACGCGCCAGATCCTCCAGCTCCCCTTTCGACACGGGCGCGACGGCGAACCCGCGATTGGAGATGGCGGTGACAAGCTTCTCGGCCTCCAGCCGCGACAGCGCTTCGCGCAGCGGCGTCCAGCCGACGCCATAGTCGTCGCGCAGCGCGCCGAGCTTGAGGGCCGCGCCCGGCTTCAGCCGGGTTGCCAGAATGTCCCGCCGCAGCAGGCGATAGGCCGTCTCGGTCTTGCTCTGGTAAGTTTCTTCCTGCATCGTGCCATCCGCCTGCACCTGGCCCTCCCGCCGCGCCCGTCCGGCAACTCACAGCAACATATATAAAATCATCCAACAGCCAAATTATATATGATTTGCGGCCATAGCCTGATCTATATATATGCGTTTGACAAGCCTTCCGAAGCCGCTATGATCCCGCTCAAGGCGAGCTAAAGCGCCGATGCCTATGTCTCGGGAGGTTCTAATGATCAGGTCGAAATCCGGCTTGTTGTCCGGAATTGTTGTCGCCGGCGCGATGCTGGCCAGTGTCATGACGGCGGCTGCGGACCCTATCCGCATCGGGGTCGCCAATTTCGGTGAGCATTCCCAGCTCAACATCTCCATCGAAGGCTTCAAAAGCGCCCTCACCGAGGCCGGCTATGAAGAAGGCAAGGACGTTGTCTACACCGTCAGCCACACCAATTTCGACGCTTCGCTGGTGCCGCAGATGATCGCCAAGCTGCAGGCCGAACAGCCGAAGCTGATCTATACCGTCACTACGCCGGTTTCGCAGATCGCCCAGAAGGCGCTGGCCGGCTCGGGCATTCCGATCGTCTTCACCGCCGTCACTGACCCGGTCGCGGCCAATCTCACGCCCTCGTGGGACGAAGGCGGCGAAGGCATCACCGGCTCCTCCGACCTTCAGGACCTCGCGGCGGTGATGAAATTCACCAAGGAGCTGATGCCCGACGCCACCCGCCTCGGCATCCCCTACAATCCGGGCGAAGCCAATGACGTCGCGCTGGTGGAAAGCGCCCGCGAACTGGCCAAGGATGCCGGCTTCGAGATCGTTGCCGTCGGCGTCGACAACGTCAACGACATCCAGCAGCGCGTCGCCTCCTTCGCCGGCAAGGCCGACGTGATCTACGTTCCCACCTCCAACCTGCTTCAGCCGGCCGTCGCCGCCGTCGCCGCCGCCGCCCGTCAGGCCGGCATTCCGATCGTCAACTCCGATGACGGCGCGGTTCGCGACGGCGTGGTGCCGGCAAGCTTCGCCGTCAACTACACCAAGGTGGGTGAGAATGCCGGCAACATCGCCGTGCGCATCCTCAAGGGCGAGGACCCGAAGTCCATCGCGCCGTCCAAGCCTGCCTATGAAGACCACGTCATGGTGATCTCCAGGAAGGCGGCCAAGGAATTCGGCCTCGAAATCCCCGCCGCCCTCGACAATTGCGAGTGCTTTGTCGACTGACGGGCTCATATAGCCGGGAAAGGCGACGCCGCCAGAGCGCCGCCTTTCCTCAAGCTTTTCAAAAAAAGGCGCAGGGGTAGCGGATGCTGGAAGTCCGATCCGCGCGCAAAGTCTTCTATCGGGGCCAACCCGATGAGAAGGTCGCGCTCGACAATCTCGATCTGACGCTCGCCACCGGCGAGTTCGGAGTCGTCATCGGCTCGAACGGCGCTGGCAAGAGCTCCATGCTGAACGCCATTTCGGGTTCGCTGGTGCTCGATTCCGGCAAGGTTCTCGTCAACGGCGACGACGTCACCTCCATGCCGGTGCACAAGCGTGCGGCCCGGCTGGCGCGCGTTTTCCAGGACCCGATGCGCGGCACCGCCGCTTCCATGACCGTCGCCGAGAACATGCTGCTGGCCGAGCTGCGCGCAAAACGCCGTACGCTGCGTCCCGGCCTCAACGCCACCCGGCTTGCCGAATACCGCGAGCGCCTTTCCCTGCTTGGCCTCGGCCTCGAAAGCCGGCTCGACACCAAGGTCGAGCTGCTTTCCGGCGGCCAGCGCCAGTCGCTGTCGCTGATCATGGCCGTGAGCGACAGGCCCGACGTGCTGCTGCTCGACGAGCATACGGCCGCGCTCGATCCGCGTACCGCCGACATCGTCATGCAGGCGACGATCCGCACCGTCTCTTCCCTCAGGCTGACCACGCTGATGGTCACCCACAACATGCAGCACGCCGTCGATTTCGGCGATCGGGTCATCATGCTGGACGCCGGCAAGGTGAAGCTGGAGATCGCGGGCGAGGAAAAGAAGAACGTGACGGTTGTCGATCTGATCGGCCATTTCTCCGTCAAGACCGACCGCATGCTGCTGGCGAGCTGACATCATGGGCTTCATCGAAACCACCCTGTCGAGCTTCGTCTCGCTCGTTCCCGTCACGCTGGCGCAGAGCCTGATCCTGAGCTTCGTCGTGCTCGGCATCATGATCCCGTTCCGCATGCTGAGCTTTCCCGACCTCACCAGCGAGGGCGCGTTTCCTCTCGGCGGCAGCGTATGCGGGGTGATGCTGGCGGCGGGCGTATCTCCCGTTCCGGCCATTCTGGCGGCTCTGGCTGCGGGTTTCGTGGCCGGCTGCTGCACGGCCTTCATCCATCTGCGTTTCCGCATCCACACGCTTTTGGCCGGCATTCTGGTCATGACCATGCTCTACAGCGTGAACCTGCGCATCATGGGCCGCTCGAACCTGTCCGTATTCGGCAATACAACCGTCTATGACTGGGTGCCCGGCCTTCAGGCCGGCTTCCCCGCCTCCAAGATCGTGGTGGCCGGGTTCGTGGTTCTGGCCGTCTTCGCCCTGCTCTATTTCTACTTCAAGACCGAGAAGGGCACCGCCATGCGCGCGGTCGGCTCCAATCCGGACATGGCCGAAGCGCAAGGAATCAACGTCTGGGCCGCCACCATCGGCGGCATCGGGCTGGCCGGCGCGTTCTCCGCCACCGGCGGCGCGCTGATGGTGCAGAGCCAGGGCTTCGCCGACGTGAACATGGGCATCGGCGTGCTGATCAACGGCCTCGCCGCGCTGATGATCGGCGAGGCGATCACCGGCAAGCAGACGGTGCGACGCCAGTTGCTGGCGCCCTTCGTCGGGGCCGTCGTCTACTACCAGCTCGTGTCGCTGTGCCTTGCCGCCGGCATGCCGCCGCCCGATCTCAAGCTGGCGACGGGTCTGTTCGTCCTGACCATGCTGGCGCTGCCAAGCCTCAAGCGTGGCCGCGGCCCTGCCGCCGCCAAGGAAACGTTCCGCGAATAGGCGTCTGCTCCAGCTAACGCTTCGGCGAGGCCTGCGCTTCGCCGGCAGCCTGCAACCACGGCATCGGGCAAGGCCGCGCTCCCACGGCATGGCCCGCAAGGAGGTTCCATGCCCGCTCATCCCGATCTCGCTTCCCCCGATCCCGCTTCGATAGAAGCTCTGGACGCGGCCGATCCGCTGCGCGCGTTTCGTGATCGTTTCGTGCTGCCCGAAGGCGTGATCTATCTGGACGGCAATTCGCTGGGCGCCGCCTCGTCCGCTGCGCTTGCCGAACTCGAAGCGGCGGCCCGGCAGGAGTGGAGCCGGGATCTCATCCGCTCCTGGAACAGCGCCGGCTGGTTCGACATGCCGGTGCAGCTCGGCGACAGCATCGGCCGCCTGGTCGGCGCGGCCGATGGCCAGACCGTGGTTGGCGACACCACCTCGATCAACATCTACAAGGCCCTGCATGCGGCGCTGGCGCTGCGGCCGGGCCGCAACGTCATCGTCGCCGAAAGCGGCTCCTTCCCGACCGACCTCTATATGGCCGAAGGCGTCGTCTCGACCCGTCCGGGCGCGTCGCTGAAACTGGAGGGCGTCGATGCGCCGGCCATCGAGGACCTGATCGACCAGACCGTGGCGGTGGTGCTGCTCAACCATGTCAACTACAAGACCGGCGAGTTGCGCGACATGGCGGCGCTGACGAAGCGCATCCACGCTGCCGGTGCGCTCGCGATCTGGGACCTGTGCCACAGCGCCGGCGCATTGCCGGTGGAACTGGACGTCGCCAACGCCGACTTCGCCGTCGGCTGCACGTACAAATATCTCAACGGCGGGCCGGGCGCGCCAGCCTTCATCTATGCCGCGCGCCGCCATCACGAAAACATCGTCCAGCCGCTGTCCGGCTGGTGGGGTCACGCCCGCCCCTTCGCCATGGAACATGCCTATGCGGGAGCCCCGGGCATCCGCCGCTTCCAGTGCGGCACCCAGCCGATCCTGTCGATGCGGGCGCTGAAGGGCGCGCTCGACATCTGGAACGCAGTCGACATGCAGATCTTGCGGCAAAAAAGCCTGGCGCTCACCGATCTGTTCATCACGCTGGTGGAGGCTCGCTGCGGTCAGTATGGCGTGACGCTGGAAACGCCGCGTGAGCGCGAGCGACGCGGCAGTCAGGTGTCCTTCGCCCATGCCAACGCCTATGAGGTGATGCAGGCATTGATCGAACGCGGCGTGATCGGCGATTTCCGCGCCCCCGCCACGCTGCGCTTCGGCTTCACCCCGCTCTACACCAGCTACCGCGATGTGTGGGACGCGGTCGCCGTTCTGGAGGACATTCTGGCGAGCGGCGTGTGGAAGGAACCGCGCTTCGCCGTGCGTTCCGCGGTGACGTGAAGCGGCCCGATCATACGCCCAGATAGCGGTCCTGCAATTCAGGCGACAGCGCTTCCGGCGCGCCTGCAAAGACGGTGACGCCCTTTTCCAGCACGAAGCAGCGGTCGGCCACAGGCAGCAGCTCCGACAGCGTCTTGTCGACCACGAGGATCGACTGGCCGGTGGCCTTCAGCTTGCGGATCGCGGCCCAGATGTCCTGCCTTATCACCGGGGCCAGCCCTTCGGTCGCCTCATCGAGGATCAGCAGGCGCGGATTGGTCATCAGCGCCCGGCCGATGGCCAGCATCTGCTGCTCGCCCCCCGAAAGCGTGTTGGCATACTGGCTGCGGCGCTCGCCAAGGCGCGGAAACAGCTCCGTCACCCGCTCCAGCGTCCATTCATCGCCACGCGCCGCGACCAGCAGGTTTTCCTCCACGGTGAGGTTCGGAAAGCAGCGCCGTCCTTCCGGCACAAGGCCGAGCCCGAGCCGCGCGATGCGATGCGGGCGCATTCCGGCCAGTTCCTTGCCGGCGAAACGGATATTGCCGGCGCGCGGCCGCACGAGGCCGACTATGGAATTGATGGTGGTGGTCTTGCCCATGCCGTTGCGGCCCATCAGAGCCACTACCTCGCCATCCTCGATGGCCAGGCTGACGCCGAACAGCGCCTGTGACGCTCCATAGAAGCTTTCGACGCCGTCGAGGACGAGCAGGCTCATGGCGCGTCTCCGAGATAGGCGCGCCGCACGTCCGGATCGGAGCGGATTTCGGCCACCGTGCCGGTGGCGATGATGCGGCCATAGACCAGCACCGAAATCCGGTCGGCCAGCGCGAAGACGGCGTCCATGTCGTGCTCCACCAGCAGGATCGGCGCTTCATGGCGCAGGCCGTCGAGAAAGCCGGTGAGCCGCTTCGAGCCTTCCGGCCCGAGGCCCGCCATCGGCTCGTCGAACAGAAACGCCTTCGGCCCGAGCGCCAGCGCGATGGCGATTTCAAGCTGGCGGCGTTCGCCATGCGATAACTCCGCCGCCGGCGTCTCAGCCCTCTTTTCGAGCCCGACGCGCGCCAGCATCGCCATGGCGGGTCCGGTCAGGCTGCGGTCGGTCGCCACCGGCCGGAAGAAACGGAAGCTGGAGCCCTGCCGCGCCTGCACGGCCAGCATGACGTTGCGAAGCCCCGAAAACTCCGGCGCGAGCGATGAAATCTGGAAGCTGCGCCCCAGCCCCTTGCGCACCCGCGCAGCCATGTCGAGCCCGGCCATGTCCTCGCCGAGCAAACGGATCGTTCCCCTGTCGGGCCGGATCGAGCCGCAGATCTGATGGATGAGCGTGCTCTTGCCAGCCCCGTTCGGGCCGATCAGGGCATGGATTTCGCCTGCCCGCAGATCGAGGTTCACCCCGTCGGTCGCCTTCAGCGCACCGAAGCTCTTGGCGAGGCCCTCAAGTTGCAGCACCGGTTCAGCCATGGCGCGCCTTTCCGGCCAGCAGCCCCAGAAGACCACCGCGCGCGAACAGAACCACTCCAAGGAGAATCAGCCCAAGGAAAAACTGCCAGCGCTCGGTGACGCCGCCCAGCGCATATTCGAACAGCACATAGACCATGGCCCCCGCCACCGGTCCGAACAGCCGCCCCTTGCCGCCGAGGATGATGAGCACGATCAGTTCCCCCGACATGTGCCAGGACAGCATGGATGGGCTGACGAAGCGGTTGAGATCGGCGAACAGCGCCCCGGCCAGTCCCGTCACCATGGCCGACACCGCGAAGGCGACCAGCCTTATGCCGAAAGGCGTTATGCCGACGGCGGCGAGCCGCGTCGGGTTCTGCCGCGAAGCTTCCAGCGCCGCCCCGAAGCGCGAGCCCTTGATGAGTTGGAACAGCACCAGCCCGGCCACAAGAACGCCGAGGCAGAGCAGGAAGTAAGGCAGCGGCTGCGCCGTATTCAGGCCCGGAAAACTGTTGCGCACATAGATCGACAGCCCGTCCTCACCGCCATAGCTCGGCCAGGAGACGGCGAAATAATAGATCATCTGCGCGAAGGCCAGCGTGATCATGATGAAGTAGACGCCCGAGGTGCGCAGACTGATTGCCCCGATCGGCAGCGCCGCCAGCCCGCACAGCGCCATGGCGCCCAGCCAGATCACCGGCATCGCGGTCGTCGCCGTAAAGCCGAAGGGCAGCGGCTCCGCGTTGAAGGCGTGGGTGGCGAAGATACCCGCCACATAGCCGCCAAGGCCAAAGAAGGCGGCGTGCCCGAACGACACCAGCCCGCCGAGACCGAGTGCGATGTTGAGCCCCACGGCCGCCAGCGCCAATATGGCGATGCGGGTGGCGAGCGTGACGTAGAACGGCTCGCCCGCCGCCGTCGCCAAAAGCGGAATGGCGACCAGCAGCGCGACCAGCAGCGCGCTGATCAGCGTTTCGCGGGACAGCGCCATCACGCCTGCCCCGCGAACAGGCCGCGCGGCCGCAACGCCAGTATCAGCGCCATGACGATGTAGATCAGCATCGAGGCAAGTGCTGCCCCCACCAGATTGGCCTGCGAGGCGGGCATGGTCAGCGCCAGCAGCTTGGGCAGCAGGAAGCGGCCCATCGTATCGACAACCCCGACCAGTATGGCGCCGACCAGCGCGCCCTTGATCGAACCGATGCCGCCAATGACGATGACCACGAAGGCGAGGATCAGCGCCGGCTCGCCCATACCGACCTGCACTGATTGCAGCGCGCCGACCATAGCGCCGGCAAGGCCGGCGAGGGCAGCACCCAGCGCAAACACCACCGTGTAGAGCGTGCGTATATCGACGCCGAGTGCGGCGATCATCTCGCGGTCGCTTTCGCCGGCGCGGATACGCATGCCAAGCCTTGTGCGCGAGATCAGCAGGTAGAGCCCCACCGCCACGACGATGCCGACGCCGATGATCGCCAGCCGGTAGAGCTGGTATTGCCCGCCGCCCGGCAGCGGCACCGCGCCTTGCAGGATCGGCGGAATGTCGAGATAGAGCGGAAACGAGCCGAACAGCCAGCGCGTGCCTTCTGACAGGATGAGGATGAGCGCGAAGGTCGCCAGCACCTGGTCGAGATGATCGCGCTCATAGAGCCGACGGATGATGGCGATTTCCATCAGCGCTCCGGCGGCGGCGGCGGCGGCAAGGCTCGCCGCCAGCCCCAGCCAGAACGAGCCGGTCGCGGCCGCCACGGCGGCGCAGGCGAAGGCCCCGATCATGTAGAGCGAGCCATGGGCGAGGTTGATAAGCCCCATCACGCCGAAAATCAGCGTCAGACCGGCCGCGATCAGGAACAGCATGACGCCGAGCTGGAGCCCGTTCAGCAATTGCTCGATCAGCAGGGCAGCGGACAACAGGCGGATTCCGGGTGCGGTTTCAGGGGCGGGACAGAGCGGTCGCAGGAGCATCGGGGCGACATGACAGTCGCCCCTGCTGCCTTCGCAGTGCTACATCTTGCACTGCTCGACATAGGCGTCGCCATGCTTCTCGAAGGCGGTGCCGATGATCTTGTTGGTCAGCACGTCGCCTTCCTTCACCACCTCGCGCACATAGATGTTCTGGATCGGGTGCTGGTTGGCGTTGAAGGTGAATTCACCGCGCACAGACTTGAAATCGGCTTCCCTTAGGGCGGCCCGGAAGGCGTCCTTGTCCTTGACGCTGGCCTTGGCGAGCGCCGACAGGATGAGGTTCGCCGTATCCCAGCTCTGCGCCGCGTAGATGGAAGGCAGGCGGCCATATTCGGCCTGGAAGGCCTCGACGAATTCCTTGTTGGCCTCGTTGTCGAGGTCCTTCGACCAGCTCGCCGAATTCTTCACGCCAAGCGCCGCGTCACCGATGGCCGGCAGCACGTCCTGGCTGAAGGAGAAGCTCGGCCCCAGCACCGGCAGGCCGACGCCCGATTGCGCATACTGCTTCATGAAGGCGATGCCCATGCCGCCGGGCAGGAAGAAGAACACCGAATCCGCCCCGGAGGCGCGAATCTGCGCGATTTCGGCGGCGTAGTCGGTCTGGCCGACCTGCGTGTAGAGTTCGCCGGCCAGTTCGCCCTTGTAGTAGCGCTTGAAGCCGGTCAGCGAATCCTTGCCGGCCGGATAGTTGGGAGCGAGGATGAAGGTGTTCTTGTAGTCCTGATTGGCGTATTGCCCCATCGCCTCGTGGAAGTTGTCGTTCTGGTAGGCGACGTTGAAATAGTTCTTATGGCAGTTCGCGCCGGCCAGCGCCGAGGGGCCGGCGTTGGGGGAAAGATAAATCACGTCCTGCGCCACGGTGTTCGGCACCACGGCCATGGCGAGGTTCGACCAGATGATGCCGGTCATCAGATCCACCTTGTCGCTCTGGATCATCTTCTCGGCGATCTGGACAGCCAGTTCCGGCTTCTGCGCGTCGTCCTCGATGACCAGCTCGACATCCGTTTCGCCGGCCTTCTTGATGGCCAGCGTGAAGGCGTCGCGCGTGTCGACGCCAAGTCCCGCGCCACCGCCCGAGAGCGTGGTGATGACGCCGATCTTGACCGGATCGGCCTGCGCCACGCCGGCAGCCGTCATCGAAAGGGCGAGCAGGCTCGCCGTCAGAATTGTGCGCATCTTGTCTTCCTCCCAGAAGTTCCCCGTCACTTGACGTTCTTTACAATCGTGTCCGAACTTTCCAGAGTTCCGGAAACAGTTCAACCTCCAGCATGCGTTTTAGATAGGAAACGCCGCCGGTTCCTCCCGTCCCGCGCTTGAGGCCGATGATGCGCTCCACCGTGGTGACGTGATTGAAACGCCAGCGGCGGAAATAGTCCTCGAAATCGACCAGCTTCTCGGCGAGTTCATAGAGCTCCCAATAGCGGTTCGGTTCCTGATAGACCGCGCGCCAGGCGTCGAGCACGGCTTCGCTTTCAGCCCGCGTTTCGCGCCAGTCGGTGCGCTCGCGGTCCGCGCCGATGTCGAAGCCGCTCCGGCCCAACAGAAGGATCGCCTCGTCATACAGGGATGGGCGGGACAGGATCTCTTCCAGCCGCGCCACCACGTCGGGGCGATGGTTGTGAGGCCCCAGCATGGCGGGGTTGCGATTGCCGGCGAGGAATTCGATCGCCCTGTATTGCCATGACTGGAAGCCGGACGACTGGCCGAGCGAATTGCGAAACTCGGTATATTCGCTGGGCGTCATGGTGCGCAGCACATCCCAGGCGCTGTTGAGCTGTTCGAAGATGCGCGCCACGCGCGTCAGCATCTTGAAGCAGGGCCGCACCTCGCCCCGCTGCACGCAGGCGATGGCCGAGCGCAGTTCATGCAGGGCCAGCTTCATCCACAGTTCGGACGTCTGATGCTGGATGATGAACAGCATCTCGTCATGGGCGTCGGAAAGCGGCGCCTGCGCATCCAGTACCTTGTCGAGTTGCAGATAGTCGCCATAGGACATGCGCCCCCGGAAGGACATCTGCGCGCCCTCGGCGGAAGGATCATAGGGCCTGTCGCTCATCGTCGTTCCGTCCTCAGTCTGAAGCGCTGGATCTTTCCGGTCTGCGTCTTGGGCAGCGCATCGAGAAAGCGGATCGAACGCGGGTATTTGTAAGGTGCGATAGTCGCCTTCACATGATCCTGCAAGCGCCTGACCATCTCCGCGTCGCCGGCCGTTCCGCGCGCCAGCACGACATAGGCCTCGACAATCTGGCCGCGGTCGAGATCGGGAGCGCCGATCACCGCGCATTCGGCGACGTCGTCATGCGCCAGCAGGGCGGCCTCGACCTCCGGCCCGGCAATGTTGTAACCGGCCGAAACGATCATGTCGTCGGAGCGGGCGGCGAAGTGGAAATAGCCCTCCTCGTCCTGAACGAAAGTGTCTCCGGTCAGATTCCAGCCGTCGCGCACATAATTGCGCTGGCGCGCGTCGGCCATGTAGCGGCAGCCGGTGGGACCGCGGATCGCCAGACGGCCCGCCGTGCCGCGCGGCGCCTCGTTCATGTCCTCGTCGACGATGCGCGCCTCATAGCCGCGCACCGCAGTGCCGGTCGAGGCCGGGCGCATGTCGCCAAAGCGGTTGGTGATGAAGATATGCAGCATTTCGGTAGCACCGATGCCGTCGAGGATCGGCTTGCCGGTCTTCGCCACCCATTCCTCGAACACGGGCCCCGGCAGCGTCTCGCCGGCCGAAACCGCAACGCGCAGCGACGACAGGTCCGCGCCCTCGTCCATGGCCTTCATCATCGCCCGGTAGGCGGTCGGCGCGGTGAAGGAAATGGTCGCTTTATAAGTTTCGATGATCTCGATCATGTTGGGCGGCGAGGCGTTTTCCAGAAGCGTGGCCGTCGCTCCGAAGCGCAGCGGGAACACCGCCAGCCCGCCTAGCCCGAAGGTGAAGGCCAGCGGCGGCGAACCAACGAAAACGTCGTCCGGCGTCACGCCCAGCACCTCTTTCGCATAGCCGTCGGCGATGATCAGCAGATCTCGGTGAAAATGCATGGTCGCCTTGGGCTCGCCCGTGGTGCCCGAGGTGAAGCCCAGCAGGGCGACATCGTCGCGGCCGGTCCTGACCGCCTCGAAGCGAACGGACTTGCCGAGCGCGATGCGGTCCAGTTCCGCATCGTGATTGGCGGTGCCGTCGAAGCCGATCACTTTCCTGAGGAACCGGCTTTCCTTGGCGCAGGCCACCATCTCGTCCATCAGCCGCGTATCGCACAGCGCCAGCGAAATCTCGGCCTTGTCGACGATGCTGGCAAGCTCGCCCGCACGCAGCATCGGCATGGTGTTCACCACCGCCGCTCCCGCCTTCGTCGCCGCCAGCCAGCACGCCACCATGGCCGGGTTGTTGGCGGAGCGGATCAACACCCGGTTGCCCGGCTGGACGCCGTAATCCTCCACCAGCGCATGGGCAAGCCGGTTGGTCCAGTCGGACAATTCCTTGTAGGTGCGTCGCCGCCCGTTGCCGATCAGCGCCGTATGATCGCCAAAGCCCTGCTCGACCAGGCGGTCGGTGAGTTCGTAGCCGGCGTTGATGTGTTCGGGATACCGGAAACCATCGAGCAGGAAGTCCGGCCACTGTTCCTGCGGCGGGAGATTGTCCCTGGTGAAAGTGTCGATATGCGCCGTAGGCCCTAGCATGCGCGTGATGTCCTCCCTGCCACGATCACCGGGCCCCGCTGTTCGCGAAGCCGCCTGAACGCTGCGGGCCGGCTCCTCATCCGTCCCGGAGCCCACGCGCACCCCGAGCGGGGCGTGCCGGCGTCATCGGCTGATAAAAAAATGACACCGCCCGAATATTATTTCAAGCCTAAAGTTTTATCGCTGCGGGTTCATTTCCGGAATTGACTTTGCGCCGCTGACTGCCTTGTCTTGGCGCGCACGAAAGAAGCGGGAGAACAGCCTTTGTTAAGCTATGCGGTCAGGGACTGGAGCGACGCCTACACCAACACAATCCATATTGCAGGCGGCGAGCGCTGGCCGCAGCAATGGGTCGAGCCCGCGCGCGCATATCGTGAATCGCTGCAACGGCAGGGCCGGGCGCGGCTTGATCTTGCCTATGGCCCTGCACCGCGCAACCGGCTCGACCTGTTCTTGCCGCAAGGGAAGCCGCGCGGCCTCATGGTGTTCGTGCATGGCGGGTTCTGGATGGCGCTGGACAACAGCTACTGGTCGCATCTGGCGGCTGGCGCTGTCGACAATGGCTTTGCGGTGGCGATGCCAAGCTACACGCTATGCCCGGAAATCCGGTTGACCGGTATTGTCGGCGAAATAGCCGCCGCCATCGCCTTCGCCGCTGGCGAGATCGACGGGCCGGTTTTCCTCAGCGGACACTCCGCCGGCGGACATCTGGTGACGCGCATGATGTGCGCCCATTCCCCCCTGCCGGCGCAGGTCCGGAAAAGGGTCCGGCGGGTATTGTCGCTGTCCGGCCTGCACGATCTGCGCCCTCTGCTGCGTATTCCCTATAACGAGACCATGCAGATCGACGAAGCCGAAGCTTTCAGCCAGAGCCCGGCTCTGCTGGAGCCGGCGGAAGGGCTTGACCTCATTTGCTGGGTCGGGGCGGCGGAGCGGGCGGAGTTCGTCCGGCAGAACGCTTTGCTGGCCAACATCTGGATCGGGCTGGGCGCCAGCACCTGCGAGGTCATGGAACCCGATCTGCATCATTACAACGTCATCGACGGTCTTGCTGACAAGAACCACGCAATGACCCGGGCCCTGCTTTTCAGCTGATCACGCCGGTTTCGCGCCACCGTTCTACGGCGTCGTACGGGTTTAAAATAACAATTGCATTTTTTTGCAATCATTTTTATTTAATAATCAAGATAGGACCGGGACACGTATCCGGCAGCAACCGGCGAGCGAGGGGAAACACCGCATGAGCCCGAAACCGGACGTCACCGCCTTCTTCGACCCGCGCACATGGTCGGTGCAATATGTCGTGGCCGATCCGGCGACCGGCAAATGCGCCATCATCGACCCGGTCTACGACTACGACGAGAAGTCGGGCCAGACGGCATCCGCCAATGCGGACCGCATCCTCGACTTCATCCGGCAAAAAGGGCTCTCCGTTGAGTGGATTCTCGACACCCATCCCCATGCGGACCATTTCTCCGCTGCAACCTATCTGCGGGAGAAGACAGGCGCGCCGACCGCCATCGGCGCAAAAATCGTCGAAGTGCAGAAGCTCTGGAAAGGCTTCTACAACTGGCCAGATTTTCCCGCTGACGGCTCGCAGTGGGACCGGCTGTTTGCCGAAGGCGACACCTTCATGGTGGGCGGCATCCCGGCACGGGTGATGTTTTCGCCCGGCCATACGCTCGCCTCCATCACCTATGTGATCGGCGATGCGGCCTTCGTGCATGACACGCTGTTCATGCCGGACAGCGGCACGGCGCGCGCCGACTTCCCCGGCGGCAGCGCCGCGGCGCTGTGGAAGTCGATCCAGGCGATTCTCGCCCTGCCCGACGACACCCGCATCTTCACCGGCCATGACTATCAGCCCGGCGGACGCGAGCCGCTCTGGGAATCGACGGTGGCCGAGCAGAAGGCGAAGAACAGCCACATGTCGCAATATCTGAGCGAGGCCGAGTATGTCGCCGCCCGCGAGGCGCGGGACGCCACCTTGCCGATGCCGAAGCTTATCCTGCATGCCCTGCAGGTGAACACCAATGGCGGGCGGTTGCCGGAGCCGGAAGCGAACGGCACGCGCTATCTGAAAATCCCGCTCGACCTGCTGAACGGCGCGCCATGGGGATGAAACCGATCGCGACCGCCGGAACGCTTTCCTGCGAGGCGGCCAACCTCAGGGCTCGTGTGGACGAGGCGTCGTCCTTTCTGAAGAAGCTTTCCAATCCGGACCGGCTGCTTGTGTGCTGCGCGCTGGTCGACGGCGAGCGCTCGGTTCGTGAGCTGGAGAACCTGCTGGGCATCCGTCAGCCAGGCCTGTCGCAGCAACTGGCTGAACTGCGCGAGGCGGAGCTGATCGTAAGCCGCAAGGAGGGCAAGCAGGTGTTTTACCGGCTGGTCGATCAACGCATCGGGATCTTCATCCACACCATGCATGAGCTTTTCTGCAAATGAGCACATTGTTCGTCCCGGACGACGCCCCGGAGCGCATCGTCCGTCCGGCCTGTTGCTTGCCGGCCGGCCCGACCAACGAAAGAGGCCTGTAAACGATGACCGAGTTCACGCCCTTCATGTCGCTTGCCGGCGGCGCGCTGATTGGCCTCGCCGCGGTGCTGCTCATGGCGTTGCATGGCCGCATCGCCGGCATTTCCGGCATTGTCGGCGGCATCGTCCCGCCACTGGCCGCCGACTGGGGCTGGCGCGCCGCCTTCCTTGCCGGCGCGATTGCCGCCCCCGCCCTCATCATCGCATTGACCGGCCATAAGATCGCGTTCAGCAGCCCCGCCGCAACGCCCTGGCTGATCGTCGGCGGCCTGATCGTCGGCGTCGGCGTCACCATCGGCGCCGGCTGCACCTCCGGGCATGGCGTGTGCGGCATTGCGCGTCTCTCGGTGCGCTCCCTCGCCGCCACGCTCACCTTCATGCTGACGACAGGCGTCACCGTCTATGTCGTGCGCCATATTGCGGGAGGTTTATGATGGGCCGCATTTCAAGCGCGTTGCTGATCGGCCTGGTCTTCGGCGCGGGCATCGCCCTGTCCGGCATGATCAATCCAGCCAAGGTGCTGAACTTCTTCGATGTCGCCGGAAACTGGGACCCGTCCCTGGCCTTCGTCATGGGTGGGGCGCTCATCGTCACGGCGATCGGTTACCGGCTGGTGCTGAAGAGGCCGGTGCCGCTGTTCGATACGCGCTTCCATCTGCCGGCCCGCAGGGACATCGACCTGCCGCTGCTGGCCGGCGCGGGCCTGTTCGGCGTCGGCTGGGGCATTGCCGGTTTCTGCCCCGGAGGCTCGATCCCGGCGCTGGGGCTGGGAGAACCCGCCGCCCTCATTTTCGTGGCCTCGATGATCTGCGGCATCGCCGTCACGCGGCTGATCCGCCGCTGAAGCGGCAACAAAAAAGCGCGGGTCGAGGTCCGCGCTTTTTGCTTGAGATGGAACGAGGCTTATTCCTCGTCGTCTTCGTCCGGCTCCGCGCCCTTCAGCGCCGAAAGCTTGGCGAACACCGCATCCGCGTCCAGCTCCGCATCCTCGTCGCGCGGCGCTTCGGCCTGCGGGTCCAGACGCTCGGTGAGCGAGGCCGGCAGCAGCGTGTCGCCGGCAGGCTGGATGTGCTCGCGGTTGCGCGAGGCGCGCTGCACCTCGATGTCGAGATCGATCTGCGAGGTCAGGCCAAGCGTCACCGGGTCCATCGGCGCCAGATTGGCCGAGTTCCAGTGTGTCCGGTTGCGGATCTGCTCGATGGTCGCCTTGGTGGTGCCCACCAGGCGCGAAATCTGCGCATCCTTCAGCTCAGGATGATTGCGCACCAGCCACAGGATCGCGTTCGGGCGGTCCTGACGTTTCGAAAGCGGGGTGTAGCGCGGCCCCTTGCGCTTGGTTTCGGGCACCCGCACCTTCGGCTCGGAAAGCTTCAGGCGGTGGTTGATGTCCTGCTCGCCACGCGAAATCTCCTCGCGGCTGAGCTGACCGGTGATCACGGGGTCCATGCCCTTGATGCCTTGCGCCGACTCGCCATCCGCGATCGCCTTCACCTCCAGCGGATGCAGACCGCAGAACTGGGCGATCTGATCGAAGGACAGCCCGGTGTTGTCGACCAGCCAGACGGCTGTCGCCTTCGGCATGAGAAGCGTGTTTGCCATAGAATAAAATCCTCTCGTTCGCCCGCGTCCCGTTACGCGGGCGGTGGTTTTACAAGCCACCGAAAAAGGGAAAATCCGTTTTCCTATAACCGCGTTCAGGGCCAAGGGCAAGAAAATCCGGCAGCGAAACCGCCGTCATGCAAGCGTCGCAGAAGCGTCATCGCGCTGAAATACAGGTGGCACAAAGGGAAGCTGCATTCTTCTCATGAGGGAAAGAGGTCCCATGCGCACCCGCTCGTCACTTATCGCGGCTATGGCCGCGCTTGCCGCTTCCGTTTCGCTGCCGGCTCACGCCGATCAGGTCTTCAACCGTATCGCCACCTTCCCGGTCGCGTCCAACCTGCCGGAAGGCGTCGATGCGGCAACGCCGACGTCTTCCGAAATCATCACCGCCACCGAAGACGGCGACACGCTCGTCTACTCCGACAGCCCGCTGGGCGCCGTCGGCTTCATCGATATCGCCGACCCGAAAGCGCCCAGGGCCGGCGGCGTCGTCAAGATCGACGGCGAACCGACTTCGGTTGTGGTGATCGGCGCAAAAGTTCTGGCCGGCGTCAACACCTCGAAGAGCAGGCAGGAGCCGTCCGGCAATCTCACCGTCATCGACATCGCCTCGAAGACGGTCGAATCCTCCTGCGACCTCGGCGGCCAGCCGGATTCGGTCGCCGCCAGCAAGGACGGCCGTTTTCTCGCCATCGCCATCGAGAATGAGCGCGACGAGGAGCTGAACGACGGCGAAATCCCACAGATGCCATCGGGCAATCTCAAGATCGTGTCGATGAAGGCCGGATTGCCGGATTGCGACGCCATTCGCACCGTCGATCTGACCGGCCTCTCCGAGATCGCGCCGGAAGACGCGGAACCGGAATTCGTCGACTTCAACGATGCCGGCGAGATCGTCGTGACCTTGCAGGAGAACAATCACATCGCCATCGTCAACGCCGAAACCGGCGAGATCGTCTCGCATTTTTCCGCCGGGTCGGTGACGCTCGAAAACGTCGACACGAAGAAGGACGGCAAGCTCTCCTTCACCGGCAAGGTTGAGAACGCGCTGCGCGAACCCGACGCCGTAAAATGGCTCGACAACGACCGCCTCGTCACCGCCAATGAGGGCGACTACAAGGGCGGCGCGCGCGGCTTCACCATCTTCTCGAAGAAGGGCGAGGTGCTTTATGAATCCGGCTCCGCATTCGAGCATGTCGCAGCCCGCCTCGGCCACTATCCCGAGCACCGCAACAAGAAGGGCATCGAGCCCGAGGGCATGGAAGTCGGCACCTATGGCGAGCAGAAGCTGATCTTCGTCGGCGCCGAGCGCGCCTCGCTGGTTGGTGTCTATGAGGACACCGGCGCGGAACCGGAATTCATTCAGGCCCTGCCCTCCGGCATTGGCCCAGAGGGCCTTCTGGCCCTTCCTGCCCGCAACCTCTTCGTCACCGCCAACGAGACCGATCTGGTCGAGGACGGCGGCGCCCGCTCGCATGTCATGATCTTCGAGCGCACTGAAGGCCAGCCGGCCTATCCGATGATACAGTCCGACAACGACGCCAACGGCCTGCCGATCGGCTGGGGCGCGCTGTCCGGCCTCGCCGCCGATCCGAAGACGCCCGGCAAGCTCTATGCGGTCTCGGATTCGGTCTATGGCGGCGCGCCGGCGATCTTCACCATCGACGCCACGCAGACGCCGGCGCGCATCACCGCCAGGACCGTGATCACCCGTAGCGGCAATCCCGCCCAGAAGCTCGACCTTGAAGGCATCGCCTCCGACGGCGAAGGCGGCTTCTGGCTGGCCAATGAAGGCGACCTCTCCAAGCTGGTTCCGCACGCCATCTTCCGCGTCGACGCGGAAGGCGAGATCAGGCAGGAAATCGCCCTGCCGGCCGAGCTGGTCGCCCACCAGACCCGCTTCGGCCTCGAAGGCGTCACCACCGCGGGCGAAGGCGACGACCTGACGCTGATCGCCGCCGTGCAGCGCGAATGGGGCGACGATGCGAAGGGCCAGGTCAAGCTGCTCGCCTACAAGCCGAAGACCAGGGAATGGTCGGCGGTGCGCTATCCGCTGGAAAAGGCCGAAACCGGCTGGATGGGCCTGTCGGAAATCACCGCCCATGGCGGCAAGCTCTACATCGTCGAGCGCGACAACCTGATCGGCGACGCGGCGAAGGTGAAGCGCGTCTACGCCGTCTCGCTCGACGGCTTCAAGCCGGCCGAACTGGGCGGCGAGCTGCCGCTGGTGGAAAAGACGCTGGTGCGCGACCTGCTGGCGGACCTGAAGTCCGCCAGCAACGGCTATGTGGTCGACAAGGTCGAGGGCTTCACCATCGACACGACCGGCGAGGCCTTCGTCGTCACCGACAATGACGGTGTGGAGGACTCCTCCGGCGAAACCCTGTTCATCCGCCTCGGCAACATCGCCGCAGTGAACTGACGGGAAGGCGGGCCGTCAGCACGGCGGCCCGCCCACCTTCACGCCCGACCACCCGTTTGCAACCACCGCCCCACACAGACCGGTCCACTCGCAGCCTGTACAGGCAGTGCGCGTCAGCCCGGCCGCGAAGCCCGAGCGCAGCCTTGCAAGCAGGAGCGCATCGGGCGCTATCCGTTCGCCCACCCCGATGCGGCGGCCAAGCAGATCGCCGACATCGCGGGCGGCCTGCCAGTCCCGCTCCAGCACGCTTTCATTGAAGCAATGCGGCTCGGCCTCGCCCAGTAGCGGGGCGCAGACATCGTCCGGCCCTTCCACGATCACGATCTCCTCGCCCCGGCTCAGGCGTTCGGCGATGCGGTCATAACCGGCGGTGAATGCGGGCGTGTAGCCCTTTCCGACATAGGTGAGCATGCACAGCAGGTGATGCGCCCGCAGCCTGATGGTCACGAGGCCTTCGGCTCCGTCTTTCCGCTTGGGAACAGCTTGAGCGTTGCGGCAGCCAGCGCCGATTTCAGCACGCCGCCGACAATGAAAGGCGTGACGCCAAGCGCAATCGCCTTGCCCAAGCCGACGATGCCAGCCAGCCACAACGCGCCGATGGCGAGGCAAAGCCCGTTGCCGATCAGCATGGCCGCAAAGGCGAGGAAAACGCGCTCCCCATTCCAACCGCGCGCGACAAGCCAGCCAACGAGAGCGGCGACGACCGGAAACGCGAACAAATAGCCGGCTGTCGGGCCGACGAAAGGCGCGAGGCCGCCCGAGCCGCCGGCCAGAACCGGCATGCCGACAACCGCTTGCGCCAGCCACGCCACCACTGTGAACGCACCCAGCCGCCAGCCATAAAGCGCTCCCACAAGCGTGACCGCAAAGGTCTGCATGGTGATCGGCACCGGGATCATCGGCACCTCGATCCTCGACGACAACGCCAGAAGCAGCGTGCCGATGACGACGGCCGCCACCTGCCACAGCACAGAACGCTCCTGCAGGCGAAGCGGATTCAAGGCCGGAGTTTCGACGCGGATTTCGGATTGCGACACAGGCTCTCTCCAAATTATAGATAATTTTTGATTCTGATCTATTATCGAATCCATATTTTTCGGCTGGAGGCAAGCGCCTTGGCCAAAATCAACGGACGCAGGCGCGCTCCGCGACGCCAGCGTCGTCACAGGATTTATAAAATCTCTTTTGGTAGCAATGTGTTATCGCAGACCACCGCGCAAACGGCGGATCAGGAAAGCATGGACAGTCGCCGCTGACTGACGAAGGCGGATTGCCGGATCGCTTTCCGCAGGCCGGAAACCTCAGCCGACGATGGCGAAAACCTCGCGGGTCGCGCCCGATTTCATGCGCACCGGCCGCTGGCCGATCCACTGCACATGGCGGGCGAGGATGGAAGCAGCGTTTTCAACCTGCCCCTCACGCAGGGCCGCAAGGATGGCCCGGTGGTCGTGGTCGGTACGGGTTTCCCATTCGGAACGCCATGCGGCGAACAGGAATCGGGCGCTGGCCGCATGCAGGTCGTCTATGGTGGTCAGCAGGCGCGGCATGGCGCACGGCGTCAGAATCAGACGATGAAATGTCCGGTTCGCCTCTTCCCAGGAGCGGACATCGCGCGAGCGGTCGCCGGCACGGGTCGCCTCCTCGGCCTGGTCGAGGATCGCGGTGGTCAGATGCGGGGCGGCATGGCGTAGCGCCAGAACCTCCAGCGCCGCACGCATCTCGGCGACTTCCTTCACCTCACCAAGGTCGAAGGCGGCGACACGCACGCCCCGGCGCGCCTCGCTGACCGCGAGCCCCTGCGCCTCCAGCCGCCGGAACGCCTCACGCACCGGCACATGGCTCGCGCCGAACTCCTCCGCGATGTGATCCTGGCGCAGGCGCGCGCCCGGCTCGATCGCGCCCGAGATGATGCGCTCGGCCAGGGATTTCGCGATTCGCACCGCGATGGTGTCATCCTTGCTCGATTCCATGACCGCTAGATAAGGGCGACATACCGCCTGTGTCGATGGGGCGACGGCGACCTTTGTTGTGTGCAGCGCAACATGATGCGCAGGCGGCAGGCGCAAAAACAAAACCCGCCGGACCAGGTCCGGCGGGTTTGGAGCAGGAGGCGCTGTTTCCAGCGCCAGACCTCAGCTCTGCTTGAGTGCTCCCGGATCAGAGAGCGGCGCGCGCAACCGAAGGAATGTCGGCGCGGTTGATGCCGAGATCCTTGAGTTCGCGGGTGTTCAGGCGGTTCAGCGCACGAACGGTTTCGTTGTAGCGGCGCCAGTTCTTGTAGGACTGAATGATGTTCATGTTTGCCTCCTAAGGGTGATGAATTCGATGCCCTGTAGATAGGCGCTCCTGCCCAATTATTGAACAGACGCTTTTGCATAGCGGCAATGCGTTTGTGCATTGCAACATAAATGAAGGGTTAAGCGAACCTTTCGATCAGGCCACGTCGAGGACGACCTTCCCGATAGACTCGCCGCTCTCCAGCCGTTCGTGCGCACGCCATGCCTCCTTCAGCGGATAGATCATGTCCATGACCGGCGCCACGCGGCGACTGGCGAGCAGCGGCCACACTTCCGCCTCCAGGGCGGCGGCCACCTTGCCCTTGAATTCGTCGCTGCGCGGCCTCAGCGTCGAACCGGTATGCACCAGCCGCTTGGCCATCAGCCTCGCAAAGTTCGCGCTCGCCACCGCGCCGCCCTGAACAGCGATCTGGACGATGCGCCCCTCTTCGGCGGCGGCGATGTAGTTGCGGTCGACATAGTCGCCGCCCACCATGTCGAGAATGACGTTCGCGCCCTTGCCTTCCGTCACCTCCTTCACCACGGCGACGAAATCCTCCTCGCGATAGTTCACCGCGCGTTCTGCGCCGAGCTTCAGGCAGATCCCGCACTTGTCGGCAGTTCCTGCCGTGGCGATCACCCGCGCCCCCCGCGCTGTGGCGAGCTGGATCGCCGTGGTTCCGATGCCGGAGGAGCCGCCATGCACCAGCAGCGTCTCGCCCGCCTGCAATCCGCCGCGCTCGAACACGTTGTGCCAGACCGTGAAATAGGTTTCCGGCACAGCAGCCGCCTCGCTGAAGGTGAAGCCGGCAGGAATGGGCAGGACATGGCTTGCATGCACCTTCACATATTCGGCATAGCCGCCGCCGGGCGTGAGCGCGCACACATGGTCGCCGATGCGCCAGCGCCCGACGTTTTCGCCGATTGCGGCGACCTCGCCGGCCACCTCCAGCCCCGGAAGATCGGATGCGCCGGGCGGCGGCGGGTAGGAGCCGTTGCGCTGGGCGACGTCGGGACGATTGACGCCGGCCGCCCGCACCCGGATCAGGATTTCGTCCGGCCCCGCCTGGGGCGTCGACCGCCGCTCCGGCTTCAGCACCGCTGGTCCGCCCGGCTGCGAAATGGCGATCGCCGTCATCGTCTGCAACAGTCCCTCGGCCGCTATCATGCTCGTCTCCTGCCCATGGTTGCCGCGGCCCTGTTTGCGCGCCGCGCCTGCCCTATCTATGTTTGGCTTTCTATTCCGAATGGCGGCGCAGGCAAACCGCCAGTTCCGGATAGGACAGGATTTTCGGGGAATGGCCATGGCGATTTTCGACGACGAACCGGCAAGCAAAAGCGGCCCGCATGAAATCGGACAGGATCTGAGCAAGCTCTCCCGGGATGAGTTGCAAGCGCGCATCGACATGCTGCGCGGTGAAATCGCGCGCATCGAAACCGAGTTGCAATCGAAGGGCGCGACGCGCTCGGCGGCGGAGGCGCTGTTCCGGCGCAGCTAGAGCAATTCCCGCGAAAATGCGCACCGGTTTTGCCTCCTGACCTGCGCCGAAACAGGGGGCCGGAACTTTTTCGGTTCGGTGAAAAACGGAAATGCTCCCGGGCGCGACGCCGATCTGATGGATCGCGACGCGTCATGGTCGCCAACCGGGGAGACGGCCACCGAAAAGCCTGAAACAATCTGCCGAGATAACCAGCAGACGTGATTCGACGATTCGACGCCGGAACCCCCTATGCTTGCAGCCTACAGACCGATCCTGTCCCTCTTGCGCGGTACGGCCTTTCTGCTTGCCGCCTCCGGCCTGCATGGCCTGCTTCTGCCGCTACGCGGACAGATGGAAGGCTTCTCCACCACATCGCTGGGCCTGATCGGCACCGCCTGGGCGGCCGGCTTCGTGCTCGGCTGCTACTTCGCCCCGCGCATCGTGCGGCGCGCCGGCCACGTGCGCGCCTTCGGCACCTTCGCCGCCTGCGCCGCCATCATCGCCCTGCTCACCGGCCTCATCATCAATGAAGCCGCATGGATCATCCTGCGCGCCTTCACCGGCTTCGTCATGGCCGGCGCCTTCATGGTCATCGAAAGCTGGCTGAACGAAAAATCCACCAACGAGAACCGCGGCGCCGTGTTCGGCCTCTATATGATGGTCACCTACGCCTCCATCATGGGCGGCCAGATGATCGTCGCCGCCGGCGACGTCGGTTCGGCCTCGCTGTTCATGATCACCGGCATCTTCTTCTGCCTTTCGCTGATCCCGACAGCGGTTTCCACCGCCTCGCACCCGGAGCCCTTGCGTGATGTGTCGCTCGACCTGAAAGGCCTCTACGCCAATTCCCCGGTGGCGGCGCTTGCCTGTCTCCTGATCGGCGTCGCCAACGGCGCATGGGGCACGCTGGGTGCGGTCTATGGCGCACGCATCGGCATATCGACGGCGCAGATCGCGCTGATGATGAGCCTTGTCGTGATCGCCGGCGCATTCATGCAGCTCCCGGCCGGCCGCCTTTCCGACCGCACCGACCGGCGCTACGTGCTGGTCGGCGCATCGATCGGGGCGGCCCTGTTCGCCCTGCTGATCTTCCTCGTTCAACCGCGTTCCGGGGCGGTCGTGCTGGCGATGGCCGCCGCCTATGGCGCTTTCGCCTATACGCTCTATTCGATCGCCGTCGCTCACGCCAACGACCACGCCAAGGCCGAGGAGTTCGTCAAGGTGGCCGGCGGACTGCTCATCCTCTACGGCTTCGGAACCATGATCGGGCCGATGCTGGCCGCCGGCATGATGGAGTGGTGGCGTCCCGAAAGCCTGCTCCTCACCACCGCGCTGGCCCACCTTGTCATCGCCGGCTACACCGCCCTGCGCATCCGGCAGCGGGCTCCGGTCCCGATCGAGGACCGGGAGGCTTTCACCACGCTGCCGGTCGAGCGGTCGATTACGCCGCAGTCGCTGACGCTCGATCCGCGCACAAAAAATGAAACCGATGGTTGAGAATTAGGCGCGTTTGACGCACTACTGGAGTCATGATGCTTGCTGATGCATTCATGGCGATCGCCGATCCCAACCGGCGTCATATTCTGGAGGAGCTTCGGCGTGGCCCCAAGACCGTCACCGAACTGGCGTCCGGCCTGCCGGTTTCAAGACCGGCGGTTTCCCAGCATTTGAAGGTGTTGCTCGATGCCGGGCTGGTCAGCGCGCAGGCGGAGGGCACCCGTCGCGTCTACAGCATCAGCAATACGGGTTTCGTGCAGCTCAACCTGTGGCTGGACCAGTTCTGGACCGTTTGAAGGCCTGTCGCCCGGAAAGCGCGACAGGCTTCAGGACAATGACATGCCGTTTGATACCACCGGCAATTTTTCCGGGTTGCAGAAATGAAAAGACCGCCCGAAGGCGGCCTTCAAACCTGCCGGCGATCCTGAAAGATCAGCCTTCCTTCGGCGTCAGCACCTGGCGACCGCGATACATGCCGGTCTTCAGGTCGACGTGATGGGGGCGACGCATTTCGCCCGAATTCTTGTCCTCGACATAGGTCGGCGCCTTGAGCGCATCGGCCGAACGGCGCATGCCGCGCTTGGACGGGGAGGTTTTTCGCTTCGGTACGGCCATGGATATGCTCCGCTCGTGTTCAACAACCCGCTTCGCCCTTGTGTAAGGGCCGCCTGCAGGGCCAAATTCCAGATGAAAGTGGCGTGCCTATACACGGCCTGCAGCGTTTTGGCCAGCGGGGTCCAGCAAGTTTTTTAGCTGCGCGCCGATTTGAGGCAACCGACATAGCTGCCCGCACGCGACGCACGCCGTTCTATCAGGTTGGCCAGCCGGCGCAAGCCGGGGCCGGGTTTGGCAGGGTTGCGCGCCTGCGGATTGGGCAGCGTGACGGCCAGCAGCGCCGCCTGCCGGCGCGTCAGCTTCGAGGCCGGCACGCCGAAATGATGCTGCGCCGCCGCTTCGATACCGTAGATGCCCGGCCCCCACTCCGCGATATTGAGATAGATTTCCATGATCCGCCGCTTGGGCGTCACCAGATCGAAATAGACCGCCAGCGGCAGTTCCACCACCTTGCGCGCCGTGGTGAAGGGTTTTTGCCAGAGATAGAGGTTTTTCACCGTCTGCATGGTGATCGTCGAGGCCCCGCGCGCGCCGCCGCCGGCCAGCGCGTCGTTGACCACGGCCCGCAACTCGCCGACGTCCACCCCATGGTGCGCGCAGAACTGCCCGTCCTCCGACATGATGACCGAATGGGCGAGCACCGGCGCGATGTCGTCCAGCCGCACCCAGCGGCGATCGTAGCCTGAGAAGGTGACCGCGTCCTTCAGCATCAGGGTGGAAACCGGGTGGACGAAGGACGGCAGGTAAAGCAGGGTCAGCACGACCGGCGCCAGCGCGAGGATCGCCGCAAGCCTCACGAGCGCGCGAAGCCTGCCCCTGCTTCTGCCCCTCGATCGCGAAGCCATGCCTTGTCCCCGGTGGACCAGCCCCTCGGTCTCCTGCTCTATGATCGGTTCCGACACCCGGCCGCTCCCGCCTGCTCCCTTCCCGCATAAAGGTGCTTGGCTGCTTGCGCAATGTCTGCGCGTCGGCTACCGCTCCCCAACATGGAAAACGATGCTCGAATTCGCTTCGAAACCCTGCTCGATGAACGGGCTCAGGCCATCGGGACGCTGCTGCGCGGCATACTCGACGGCAACCCGCTGGCGGGAGAAATCGTGCGCCCGGAGCGTCTGGTCGCCGCCATGCGCCATGGCGCGCTCAATGGCGGCAAGCGCCTGCGGCCCTTCCTCGTCATCGAAAGCGCGGCGCTGTTCGGCGCGAAACCTCGCCAGCAGGAAGCTTTGCGCGTCGCGGCGGCGCTGGAATGCGTGCATTGCTATTCTCTGATCCATGACGACCTGCCGGCGATGGACGACGACGACATGCGCCGTGGCCAGCCGACTGTGCACAAGGCTTTCGACGAGGCCACCGCCATTCTTGCAGGCGACGCCTTGCTGACGCTGGCCTTCGATATCCTGTCCGACGACCTTGGCGACAGCGGCCCGGCATCCGTGCCGCCGGCTGCGCGTCTGGCGCTCGTGCGCGGCCTTGCCCGCGCCTCGGGGCTCGGCGGCATGGTGGGCGGACAGATGCTCGACCTTTCCGCCGAGCGCGAAACGCCCGATGAAGCGGGGGTCATCCGTTTGCAGGCGATGAAGACCGGCGCGCTGTTTCGCTACGCCTGCGAGGCCGGCGCCATTGTGGCGGGCGCGCCCGAAGGCGACCGCGAAAGGCTGGCCGAATTCGGTTCGGCCATCGGGCTCGCCTTCCAGCTTGCCGACGACCTGCTCGACCTGACCGCGGACGCCAACCAGCTTGGCAAGGCGACCGGCAAGGACGCCGCCGCCGGCAAGGCTACCCTGGCCGCCCTGCACGGACCCGACTGGGCGCGCAGCCAGCTTCTCGGACTTGTGGAGCAGGCGTCGGCCCTGCTCGAACCCTATGGCGAACGTGCCGCAATCCTGAAACAGGCTGCACATTTCGTCGCCAGTCGCGACAAGTAGCCCGCGCTGCCCGGTCCGGAACGGATTGTTAATGATATATGGAGCGTAATCCCGGCATTTGATTGAGCCGGATCCCAAAGCCGGGGACGCTTTCGGGTCCGATGCTCTGAAATTGCGTAGAGGGCTGGGGACTGCGCATGCCGGAATATTCGTCGTTCGTCCGGTCCGTCCGGATAAGATACCTGTCCGGCCTTACAGTGCTGGCGCTTACGGTGATCGGCCTTGTGGCGGCCCTGAACCACATCAACACCTATCGCAACCGCGTCGACATGCTGAGCGCCCTCATCGCCAGTTTCGGCAGCAGCCTCGACAATGCCGCGAACTTCACTGAAAACGCCGCTTCCGCCTGGCGCACCACCACCAGCGACGAACTCACCGGTTCGGCCGGCCTGCACGCACGCAAGCTGCTGCAAGGCATCGAGGCGATCACCACAGATCTGGCGGAGCTCTCCCCCCGGATGACGCAAGGCACGACCGACGCGCTCGCCGCAGCCTCGGTCAATCGCGATCTCCTGTGGTCGGCGCGCGACATGGCCCGCAACCTGGCCCTCATGACGCAGGCGAAAAGCCTCGATGACTGGAACCATCGCGACGTCCTCAACCAGAACACCCTGTTTGCGCAGCCCCTGCTGATGCGCGCCCGCGTGGCGCTGGACGCCGAGCGCCGGCTGGCCGACGCCCGCTCCTCCAGCCTGCTGTTGTGGGGAACGGTGATCTTTGCGCTGACGCTGGCGGGTGTCACCTTCTGGATATTCAGGCCCATGGAAAAGGCGATCCAACGCGCCTTCGCCCGCACCGCTGAATCGCTCAAGCGCGCCGAGGCGGCCGATCGCGCCAAGTCCGAATTCCTGGCCAATATGAGCCATGAAATCCGGACCCCCATGAATGGCGTGCTCGGCATGGCCGAGCTGCTGGCCAACACGGACCTCACGCCGCGCCAGAAGACCTTCACCGACGTGATCGTCAAATCCGGCCATGCGCTGCTCACCATCATCAACGACATTCTGGATTTTTCGAAGATCAACGCCGGTCAGCTGACGTTGAATCCGGCCCCGTTCAGGCTGACCGAAGCGGTGGAGGACGTCGCCACGCTGGTCTCGGCCCGTGTCGCTGAAAAGAATCTTGAACTGATCGTGCGCGTCGACCCGCGTCTGCCGGCCTTCGTCGTCGGAGACGCCGGCCGCTTCCGCCAGATCGTCACCAACCTGCTTGGCAACGCCGTGAAGTTCACCGAAAAAGGCCATGTGCTGGTCGATGTCAGCGGCGAGGTGGTCGAAGGCGCGGCCATGCTCAAGGTCAGCGTCGAGGACACCGGCATCGGCATTCCCGCCGAGAAGCTGCAAAGCGTGTTTGAAAAGTTCGCACAGGTGGACGCCTCTTCCACCCGCCGCCATGAAGGCACGGGCCTCGGGCTCGCCATCGGCGCGCGGCTGGTGGAACTGATGGGCGGCGAGATGGGCGTCAGCAGCGAGATGGGACGCGGTTCGATCTTCTGGTTCAGCGCCCCGATGCCGGTTCACGACATGCATGTCGACGACGAGCGCGTCCCCGGCGACGTGACCGGCGCGCGCGTCCTGATCATCGATGACAATCCGGTCAACCGCGACATCCTGCTCGAACAGCTCCGAAGCTGGGGGTTCGACTGTGCGGCGGCCGAAAGCGGCGCCGTCGGCCTCGCCTTCCTGGAACGGGCCTGCCAGCTCGGCGCGTCCGTCGACTGCATCATTCTCGACTACCAGATGCCCGGCATGAACGGCGCTGACGTGGCCCGCGCGCTCGCCGGCGACAGCCGTCTCTCCACCATACCGGTCGTGCTGCTCACATCCGTCGATCAGGTGGATTTCGCCCGTCTGATCATCGACTACGGCATTGCCGCGCATCTGACGAAGCCGGCGCGCTCCGCAGTGCTGCTGGGCACCATCATCTCCACCATCCAGAAGGCGCGCCAGCATCCCGGCGCCACGCAATTCATTCGCCAGCCATTGCCGAAACCTCCCATACAGCGCCGCATCGAAACGCCCGTTCTCGCACCCGCCATGGCGAAGGAGGCTGCGAGCGGTTCGATCGACATTCTGATCGCAGAGGACAATGAGGTGAACCAGCTTGTGTTCAGCCAGATCCTCAACGGGCTTGGCCTCAGCTACCGCATCGCCTCAAACGGGCGCACGGCTCTGGACATGCACCGCGCGCTCAGCCCGCGCCTGATCCTGATGGACGTGTCGATGCCCGACATGAACGGCTTTGAAGCGACCCGCGCCATCCGGACCGCCGAAGCGCCGAGCGGCCGCCGCACGCCGATCATCGGCGTCACCGCGCATGCCCTGAAGGGGGATCGCGAAAAATGCCTCGATTCCGGCATGGACGACTATCTGCCGAAGCCCGTGTCTCCCGACCGGCTGGCGGCCAAGATCGGCAACTGGCTGGGCGAAACGCAGACGGCGAAAACGGCCTGACGCGCCGTCAGCGATTGCGCAGCACGACGCAGGAGCCGCCGGAACCGCGCAGCCTCTGGCAGATCGTATCGGCCTCGGAGCGGCTCTCGGCCCCTATGCGCACCGCATAGATGCCACGCCGCCCGCGTGGCGAGCGCACCCGGCTGACCACCGGCTCATGCCCTTCAAGCACGCCTGAATGGCGCGCCTGCAACCGTTGCCATTGCCGGATCACCGCCGCCCGGTTGAAACCGCCGGCCACCTGCACGCCCCATGGGCTGACCGGAACCGTCGCCATGGCGATGGTCGATGACGCCGAAACCGGCAGACGCCGGCAAGCCGGACCGAATCCGAGTTCGGAATGCAGCTTCTGCACCTTGCCGGCATAGCTCCTGTCCGAAAAAGCGTCAGCCGGCTCGCCCATGATGTCGAGCACGTAGTTTTCCGTTTCCAGCGGCAGGAAACCGCCGGTGGACAGCCAGCGCGCCACCCGGTTCTCGCCGGCGTTGTAGGCGGCGGCGGCAAGACCGAGATTGCCGAAATTCTCCTTCAGCTCGCCGAGATAGGCGGCCGAGGCGGGGATCGCCTGCTCGATGTCGAAGGAATCGGCCAGACCACGCAGCTTCGCCGTTCCGGGCATGAACTGGGCGATGCCCTCCGCGCCGACCGGGCTCACAGCGTTCGGGTCGAAGCGGCTTTCCTTCCAGATCAACCGGGCGAAGAAATCACGCGGCAGGCCGGCGCTGCCGGAATGAAACTCGATGAGGTCGCAGACCCGGTCGATCAGCCGCTCCCGCGCCGGCCGGGGCGGATCGGCGCGCGCGGCATTGCCCGTCAGCGCACAACAGATCAGGATGGCGATCAGCGGCGCGGGAAGGCGCATGGCGCTATTCGGCCGCCTTGGCCCTTGTTCCGACGCCGAAGCGGTTCTCGATATATTCGGTCACCATCTTTTCGAAATCGGCTGCGATATTGGGTCCACGCAAGGTCGCAGCCTTCTGTCCGTCGATGAACACCGGCGCTGACGGCGTCTCGCCCGTGCCCGGCAGCGAGATGCCGATATCGGCATGCTTGGATTCGCCCGGCCCGTTGACGATGCAGCCCATCACCGCAACCTTGAGCTGCTCCACGCCCGGATATCTGGTGCGCCAGACCGGCATGTTGCGGCGAATGTCTTCCTGGATGTTCTGGGCGAGCTCCTGGAACACGGTCGAGGTGGTGCGCCCGCATCCCGGACATGCCGCCACGATCGGCACGAACTGGCGGAAGCCCATGGTCTGGAGCAGTTCCTGCGACACCTGCACCTCGCGCGTGCGGTCGCCGCCGGGCTCCGGCGTCAGCGAAATGCGGATGGTGTCGCCGATGCCCTGCTGGAGCAGAATGCCCATGGAAGCCGAAGACGCGACGATGCCCTTTGAACCCATGCCGGCCTCGGTCAGACCAAGATGCAGCGCATGGTCGCAGCGCTTTGCCAGTTCCGCATAGACGGCGATCAGGTCCTGCACGCCGCTGACCTTGGCCGACAGGATGATGCGGTCGCGGCCGAGGCCGATCTCTTCCGCCATATGAGCCGACAGGATGGCCGACTGCACGATGGCTTCGCGCGTCACTTCCTGCGCCGTCATCGGAAAGCCGTTGTCCTGATTTTCGTTCATCAGCCGGGTGAGAAGCTCCTGATCGAGCGAGCCCCAGTTGACGCCGATGCGCACCGGCTTGTCGTAGCGGATCGCCATCTCGACGATGTCCGCGAACTGCTTGTCCTTCTTGTCCTTGAAACCGACATTGCCCGGATTGATGCGGTATTTCGCCAGCGCCTCGGCGCAGCCCGGATGATCGGCCAGAAGCTTGTGGCCGATATAATGGAAGTCGCCCACCAGCGGCACATCGACGCCAAGCCGGGCCAGCCGGTCGCGGATTTTCGGCACCGCCGCGGCGCTCTCGTCCCGGTCCACGGTGATGCGCACCAGTTCAGAACCGGCCCTGTGCAGGGCCGCCACCTGTGCGACGGTGCCGTCGATATCCGCGGTGTCGGTGTTGGTCATCGACTGCACCACCACGGGCGCGCCGCCGCCGACCATGACGCCGCCGACATCGACGCCCACCGAAGCGCGGCGCGGGAACGGAGAGGAATAGTACCCGGTCATGCCCGGTTGCCTCTGACATTATTCCTGGGCGCGGCGCGTCCCGCCGGACACGTCAGCAGCCCTGTTACATCAAACCTTGCGTACCGATACCGAAATGAAGGCGCATTCAAGGTCGGTCGGCGCGGGCCGGCCAACCCGGGAACGGGCGGACACGCAAAACTCAGCAATGAGGTGGAGGAGAGAGCCTCTCTTGTCAATGCCGCCAATGCGCCCGGCGGCAAATCCGGCGCTCAGCCGCCGCCTTTGACAGGCGTCGTCTTCGGCCCGGGAACGCCGCCCGAACGATCGGATTCAATAAAATCACAGGCTCCAGCCGGCGGCTTTGCGCCGCCGACGGCCGTTTGCCGAATTGCCCGCCTTCAGGCAGGCCGGATATCAGTGAGAGGTCGGCTGGGCCCTGAGTTTCTCAATCTCGTCCTTGATGGCCAGCTTGCGTCGCTTCAGATTCGCGATTTCCAGATCGTCCGTGGAAGGATGTTGCAGGGCTGAATCGATCTGCCGTTCGATATCGCTGTGTTTTCTCTGCAGTTCGTCAAGATGGGATGCAAGAGACATGATTGGTTCTCCCTTTCATGGTTTCCTCGACTGCAACCGCCACCGATGTTGCCGGCCCACATTTGTGACGGCTGGATGACACTGTGCCATCAACCGGGACGGTTGTCGAACGCATAAGCGTTGCATTTCACCTGGGACCAAAATGTGATATTGATTTGCCAGCGAGTGGTTTTTTTGGCCGCTCCCCGCCCGATCTGACCCCGCCGCGGCAGCGTTGCGGGCGTCGAAATTTGCATATGGTAGGTAATGTCCGAGCAGGAACAGGCCGAGATTCGACTCGAATTCGCGCGTTTGAAGCAGGACCACGCCGATTTCGACGCCGCCATAAACGCCATGGTGGCCACAGGCTGCGACCCCTTGCAGATCCAGCGCATGAAGAAGAAGAAGCTGGCCCTGAAGGACAGGCTCCGCTCTCTGGAAGACCGGATCATTCCCGACATCATCGCCTGAGCGGATCGCTTTGGCGGCGCGAGCCCCGGAACCGGCGCGGCCACGATGCAGCCTCTTCGAGCGCCGTTTCGTGCATGAAGACAAAGCAGGCAAGCATGGCCGCTCACGCGCCTGCCCTGTTCCGGGACAGGCTACCTGTCGGTGACGATCTTGACCTTGTCGCCCGCCGAAAGCGTAGTTCCCGGCCCAAGCGCGTTCAGCACCCTGAAGAGATCGAGCTTGCGGTCCACGCCCACCATCTGCGCCGCCAGCGTGCCCATGGTCTGGCCGGGCTTCACGGTCACGACCCGGATACGCAGCGGTTTCAGGGCGTCCCTCTCGGCTTGCGTCAGGATACGGAACGAGCCGCCCACCACGCGCGCCACACTGTCCAGCGACGTGCTGGCGGCCGGAGCCGCCGTGAGCAGCCGGTAGACCTGGCTGCCGGCCCGGATGACGGTGACATCGAACTGCCAGCCCTCGGCGCGCGCTCTGGCCGTAGCGGCCGGACTGCCGTTTATGGTCGTCTCGCGCACACTCGACGCATCGAGCCCGGCCACCCAGCCGCTGCGGATATAGTCGCCCAGAGAGCGATTGGGATCGAGCGAGACGCCGTCGAAGCGCACCGCCATGTCTCCGGGCCCCGTGGCCGTCACCGCGGTGGCGGAATTGTCGATCATGAAGCTGTCCGGCACCGAAAAGGAAATGCCGAGCTTCGGATGCAGGAAATTGTTGCCACGCACATAGCCCTCGTCGGGCGTGTCGCCGTAGAGCAGCCCGTCGATTCCGGCGAGATAGCTGTCGCGATCGCGCGTGCCGACGCCGGGCTGGCCGAACTGCCGCGCATGGCGCAGCGCCAGTTCAATACGCTGTGGCGTGTTCGGGTGCGTGGCGAGGAAGTCGAGGCTGGCGTCGGTGGCGCCGCTGACCGAGCGGAAATCCGTATAGGCCGACATGGATTGCAGGAAGCGGCTGGCGGCGAACGGATCGTAGCCCGCCTCGCCCACCGACTTGATGCCGATGACGTCGGCCTCCAGCTCCTGGTTGCGCGAGAACTGGGCGAGACGCAGCTTGCCGCGGATCAGCGCCGCCTTGGCGGTCGGGCTGTCGCCAAGCACGTCGGAGACGACCTTGGTGGCGAGTCCTTCTTCCGCCTCCAGCCGCTGGCGCTGCAATCCGTGATTGGCGGTGACATGGCCCATCTCATGCGCCACGACGGCCGCCAGCTCCGAGGAATCGTTGGCCAGCGCCAGCAGACCGCGGGTGATGTAGAGATAGCCACCCGGCAGCGCGAAGGCGTTGACATTGGGCGAATTGAGAATGGTGATGCGGTAGTTCTGGGTCGGATTGGCCGAAACCGTGGTCAGGCTGCCGATAACCTTGGCCACCATGCGCTCCAGCTTCGGGTCTGAATATTCGCCGCCATAGGTAGCCAGAATGCGCGGATGCTGGGCGCGCGCCAGTTCCGCCAGCTTGTTGTTGGCGGTGACATTATCCACCGTCACCGGCTTGGTGGAAGGCCGGAAAGCCGATTCCTGCATGTCCGGCGGCACGATGGCCTGACATGCCGCCAGCGCCACGGCGACACCAGCCAGCGCGAGCATTCGCGCCGGAGACAGCTTTCGGTCAGGCTTCAGGACGGACGACAGCTGGGCTTCCTTTCCTCATCTGCGGCATAACCGCTACCGTGCCCCGGACAGTTGCGAACAACGGCCACGATTCGACCGATCCCGCCATATTCCCTAATGTCGCATTGATGGCAAATTATGTCCGCATGCGGGCGATCGCTTCAGGAAGCGCCGATATAGCGCCGGAAAGCCTCCGGTCCACCCTCGCCGAAGAACTCCGCGACAGGCCCGCTGGCCGCCACCCGGCCCCCCTCGATGAAAACCATGTCGTGCGAGATGCGGCGCGCATCCTCCGGCTGATGGGTCACGAACAGCACCGTCAGGCCGCGCTCCTTCTGCAACGCGGCGACCAGATCCAGCATGTCCTCGCGCAGCGCCGGGCCCAGCGACGCAAAAGGCTCATCGAGCAGCAATACCGGCCGTTCGCGCACCAGCACCCGCGCCAGTGCAACCCGCTGCCTCTCGCCGCCGGACAATTCGCGCGGCAGGCGTTTTCCCTTGCCGCCAAGCCCGGTGCGCTCCAGCGCCCCGGCTACGGCCACGCGATCCGCATCGTTCAATCGCAGCGACGCCGAGCGGCCAAGCCCGACATTCTGCTCGACGGTGAGATGCGCGAACAGGTTGTTTTCCTGAAACACCATCGAAACGGGCCGCGCCGCCGGCAGGTCGGCGCTGACATCCCGGCCTCCGATCAGCACACGGCCGGAGGCCGGCATCTCGAAACCGGCGACGAGGTTGAGCAGGGTCGATTTGCCCGATCCGCTCGGCCCCATCACGGCGGTGATGCAGCCGGGCCGAAACGCCACGTCGAACTCGAACGCGGCCTCGCCATAGCTGAACCTCACCTTCTCCACCTGTACCCCGGCGACGGACGATGCGCTGCGGGTCATTGCTGCGTCTCCTTCGCGAGCCGCGTCGACAGGAACATCAGGGCGAGGCAGGCCAGCCCGAGAAGCAGCGCCAGTCCCGCCGCATCGGCAGTGCGGTAGCTGCCCATGCGCGCCAGAAGCAGATAGGGCAGCGTCTGCACGGCATCGGAACCGAACAGCGCGATCACGCCAAGGTCGCCCAGCGACAGCGCCATGGCGAATGCGGCCGCGGTGGCCAGCGGCCGCCGCAGCGAGGGCCAGTCGATCAGCCTGAGCCGGGCCCAGCCTACGATTCCCAACTGCGCGCACAGCCGCTCGTGGCGGGCGCTCGCCGCATCATAGGCCGGGCGAAGCGCTCTTATGGCGAAGGGCATCGCCATCACCGCATTGACGGTGACCACCAGCACCGGCGCGAAAGCGAACACATCTGCGACATGGCGCAGCAGGATGAACCAGCCCGCGCCGACGACGATCGGCGGCACCACAAGCACGAAGCCGGCTCCCGTATCGGTGGCGTATTCGAGCAGCGGGCGGCGCGCACCGGCGGGGCGCAGGGCGAGCGCGCGGCGCGCCATCACCAGCGCCATCGAAAGGGCGGCCGCCAGCAGCGCCGACGACAGCGCCAGCGCCAGACTGGTGAGCGCCGCGCGCTGCACCGCCGGCTCCAGAACGAGACGGCCAAGCTCGGCCTGCAAGCCCGCCGCCACCGTCGCGGCCATGGGGCCGGCGACGAACAGCAAGGCGAGCACGATCAATACGGCGTTGAGCGCCGCCTCCCCGGCTCCGACCGAGACGAAGCGGCGCGGCGCTACCGAAAGACTGGCCTCCGCCGTCGTATTGGCTCCCAGACGCGTCAGCGCGAAGACGATGGCCAGCGTCAGCGTCACCTGCAAGGTGGTCAGGGCCACGGCGCGGGCAGGGTCGAAATCGAAGCGCAACGCCTGATAGATCGCGACTTCCAGCGTGGTGGCGCGCGGTCCGCCGCCAAGCGTCAAAACGATGGTGAAGGATGTGACGCACAGCATGAACACCAGCCCGGCCACGCCCGGCAGCGCCTGACGCAGCACCGGCCATTCGATCAGCCTGAAGCCGGCCCGCGCCCCCATGCCGAGCTGGCTCGCCAGCCGCCACTGGTCCGTTGGAACCGTCTGCAAGGCTTCCACGAACAGCCGCACGCTGAGCGGCAGGTTGAAGAACACATGCGCGACGAGGATGCCGGAAAGCCCGTAAACGCCCGGCCATTCATCGCCGCCGAGCGTGGAGAACAGCCCGGCGAAATAACCGGCGCGCCCGTAGAGCGCCAGAACGCCGAGGGCCGCGACAAGAGCCGGCAGCGCCAGCGGCACGGCGAAGAGTTGCAGGATCAGGCCGCGCCCCGGAAAATGCGGGTGCCGCGCCAGCGCACGCGCCACGAACAACGCTGGCGCCACGGAGAGCAGCGTCGACAGCAGCGCCTGCCACAGCGTGAAACGCGCCACCCTCAGCATATAGGGATCGAAGGCGGCGACCGCGCCGGAGAGGTCGCGCACGCCTTCGGCCACCAGACCGGCGAAGGCGCCGCCGATCAGCAGCGAAATCGCCGCCAGCGCCACGATGCCGGCGGCGATGCGCAGGTCGCTTTGTGCGGAAACTCTCCCGGCGGCCAATTTGTCTTACCTGCCCATGACCGCCAGCCACTCATCCACCCAGGCCTTGCGGTTGTCGGCCACCTCCTGCGGGCTGAACTGCAAGGTTTTGGTCGGCTTCACGAGCTTGTCGAAGGCCGGGTCGAGCGGCTTGTCGGTCTTGCCGGCCGGGTACATCCACTGGGTTTCCGGCACCGAATCCTGAAAGCCCGGCCCGGTCATGAAGGCGAGGAATTTCTCGGCCAGCGGGTTCTTCGCCCCGGCAATGGTGATGCCGGCCACCTCGACCTGGAGATAATGCCCTTCCGCGAAGGGGGCGGCCTGATAACGCTCCGACTTGTCGGCGATCATGTGATAGGCTGGCGAGGTGGTGTAGGACAGCACCATCGGCGCTTCGCCCTTCGTGAACAGCCCATAGGCCTCGCTCCAGCCGGGCGTCACCGTCAGCACGCGGCCTTTCAGCTTCTCCCACGCCGCGCCCGCCTCCTCGCCATAGACCGAACGCACCCACAGCAACAGGCCGAGGCCCGGCGTCGAGGTGCGCGGGTCCTGAATGACGATCTTCTGCTTCTGGTCCCCCTCGACCAGCTCCTTGAGGCTCGACGGCGGCTCGGGCAGCTTTTCGGTGTCATAGACCACGGCGAAATAACCGTAGTCGTAAGGCACGAACATGTCGTCGTTCCAGCCGCCCGGAACGTTCGCTTCCGGCGTTGCGCCATGGGCCACGAACAGTCCCGTGCCCCACGCCTCTGCTGTGAGGTTTGTGTCGAGCCCGAGCACGATGTCGGCCTTCGTGGACGCGCCTTCCAGCTTCAGCCGGTTGAGCAGGGCCACGCCGTCAGCCACGGAGACGAAATCGACCTCGCAGCCGCATTCGGCCTCGAAATTCTTCTTCACCTGCGGGCCGGGGCCCCAGTCGGCGGTGAAGCTGTCATAGGTGTAGATGGTGAGCTTGCCTTGCGCCGAAGCGGGCGCGACGGCGAACAGCGCGGCGACAGAGAGGACGGATAGAAGCAATGTGCGCATCGGCGCCTCCTTGGTTTCGTGGTCAGGGGGTCGAGGCGCCGGATGTCCGACAGCTTCTAATCCCTCCGCCGGTACAAGCCGGATCAGGTTCGGCGGGTTGGCCTGAGCCTCTCAGCCGGGCCGCGAAGAACGCGTCCGGCACCCCGTTAGAGCATATCCAGAAATAGGGCCCCCGACGGCGGGAAGCAAGAGAGGCGGCGCTCTTCCGTTCCATTGAAGGGACTGCTAATGCCCCTCCCATGAGCCGATACACAATTCTTCTCGGCGGCGAGCTTGTCCGCACGCCCGCCCTTGAGCGCCAGATCGCCGGAACGCGAATCATCGCCGCCGATTCCGGCATTGGCCACGCCGAGGCCCTCGACATTGTGCCGGAGCTTTGGGTTGGCGATTTCGATTCCGCTCCCCAGATGCTGCCGGAGCGTCTGAAAGCTGTGCCAAAGCGGGAATTCCCCTCGGACAAGGACCGCACCGACGGTGAGCTGGCGGTGGACATCGCGCTCGAACAGGGGGCGAGCGCGCTTGTGCTGGCCGGTGCGTTCGGCGGCGCGCGCGCCGACCACAGTTTCCTGCACATGACGCTGGCGCTGCGGCTGGCCGAGATGGGGATCGACGTGATTCTGACCAGCGGCGCGCAGGAGGGCCGGCCGCTGCCGCACGCACCGGTGGAATTCGATTATGCCGAGGGCACGCTGTTTTCGGTTCTCGGTTTTTCGGAGCTGGCCGGGCTGACCGTGACCGGCGCGAAATGGCCGCTCGACGCCGTCACCGTGCCGTTCGGCTCGTCGCTGACCATGTCGAACGAAGTTTTGAAGTCGAACGCAACTGGCGGGCGGCTTCGTATCGACCTTGCGCGGGGCCGCGCCCTGCTGGTCGCCCATCCGCTTACCGGAAAGGACGGCTGACATGGCCCCGCCGCTTCTCAATCTTGCCGGCATCCGCCTCACCTTCGGCGGCACGCCGCTGCTCGACGGCGCGGACCTTACTGTCGGCCCCGGCGACCGCATCGCGCTGGTCGGCCGCAACGGCTCCGGCAAGTCGACGCTGCTGAAGATCGCCGCCGGGCTCGCCGAGGCGCAGGACGGCGAGATTTTCCGCCAGCCCAGCGCCACCATCCGCTATTTGGCGCAGGCTCCCGACATGGAAGGCTTCGCCACGGTGCGCACCTATGTCGAGGCGGGGCTGGGACCTGCCGACGACCCTTATCGCGCCACCTATCTGCTCGAACATCTCGGGCTTACCGGTGAAGAATCCCCGGCGGAGCTGTCCGGCGGCGAGGCGCGCCGCGCCGCGCTCGCCCGCGTCATGGCCCCGGAGCCCGACATATTGCTGCTCGACGAGCCGACCAACCATCTCGACCTCAACGTCATCGAATGGCTGGAGGAAGAGCTGATCCGCTCCTCCTCGGCGCTGGTGGTCATCTCGCACGACCGCCGCTTTCTCGAACGCGTGTCACGCGCCACCGTCTGGCTGGATCGCGGCCAGACACGCCGTCTCGACCGAAGCTTCGCCAATTTCGAGGAATGGCGCGACCAGATCCTGGAGGAGGAGGAGCGCGACCAGCACAAGCTCGGCCGCCAGATCGCGCGCGAGGAGCACTGGCTGCGCTATGGCGTGACCGCCCGGCGCAAGCGCAATGTGCGCCGTCTCGGTGAATTGCAGACGCTGCGCCAGCGCCACCGTAGCCACAGGGGCGTGGAAGGCGCGGCCACCATGGTGGCGAGCGACGCCGCCGAATCCGGGAAACTGGTGATCGAGGCAAAATCGATCTCCAGGAGCTTTGGCGATCTGGTCGTGGTCCGGGACTTCTCGACCCGCATCCAGCGCGGCGACCGCATCGGCCTTGTCGGGCCCAACGGCGCGGGAAAGACCACGCTGCTGAAGATGCTGACCGGCGAGCTTGCGCCCGACACCGGCAGCGTGCGCCTCGGCGTCAATCTGGAGATCGCCACCCTCGACCAGAAGCGCGAGGCGGCCGACCCCAATGAAACGCTGGCGCACTATCTCACCGACGGGCGCGGCGAGAGCCTGGTCGTCAATGGCGAGCAGCGCCATGTCGTCTCCTACATGAAGGACTTCCTGTTCAAGCCGGAACAGGCGCGCACGCCGGTGCGCGAGCTTTCGGGCGGCGAGCGCGCGCGCCTGTTGCTGGCGCGCGTGCTCTCGCGCCCGGCCAACCTGCTGGTTCTGGACGAGCCGACCAACGATCTCGACATGGAGACGCTGGAACTGTTGCAGGAGCTCGTGGCGGGTTTTGCCGGCACGGTCATCCTCGTCAGCCACGACCGCGACTTCCTCGACCGCACCGTGACCAGCGTGATCGTCCCCGACGGTGACGGACGCTGGATCGAATATGCCGGCGGCTATTCCGACATGCTTTCCCAGCGTGGCGCTTCGAAACTGGACGATCGCAAGCTGCGCACCCGCACCGAGGACACGCCCGCCGCGAAAACGCAGGAACCGACGAAAACCGCGTCGAAAAAGCTCTCTTACAAGCAGAAATTCGCGCTTGAAAATCTCCCGAAAAAGATCGGGACGGTAACCGAGGCGATCAACCGGCTTGAGGACCAGATCGCCGATCCGGGTTTCTACGACCGCGACCCCATCGGCTTCCAGAAGACCATCGCCGCCCTCGACAAGGAGCGGGCGGCGCTGGCCGCAATGGAAGAGGAATGGCTGGAGCTGGAGATGCTGCGCGAGGAACTCGAAGGGTAGAGCATTTCCCAGCAAAAGTGTGCAGCGGTTTTGCGTTCGGAAATACGGCTAAAACAAAGAGATGGAACGGTTCTGCCGATTCTGTGGAAGCCCTACCGGCGACCGACCGCCGGGCTCGCCAACCTCCGTATCGCCCGCCATGGCCGTCCGTCGATGGCTGCGAGGCCAAGGCCGATCAGCGCCATGCCGGCCAGATGGCGCGGCGTCAACACTTCGTCCAGAAACAGGAACCCCAGCAGAATGGCGCTGACCGGCACCAGGAAGGTGACCAGCGCCAGATTGCTGGCCCCGGCCGAAGCCAGCAGCCGGAAGAACAGCACATAGGCAAGCGCTGTCGACAACACCGCCAGACCCGCCACCGCGCCGAGCGCGGCGGGACCGGGCATCGACAGCTCCCACGGCCGGTCGACCAGCAGCATCACCGGAACCAGCAGAACGCTGGCCGCCGCCACCTGCCCTGTCGCCGTCACCAGCGGCGGCACGCCCATGGCGCGGAAGCGCCGTCCGTAGATGCTGGCCAGCGCATAGGAAACGGTGGCCGACAGGCACATGAGCTGCGCCGTGACATGGCTGCCGAGCGCCTGCACGGCGTCGAGCCCGACCATCACGGCGACTCCGAAAAAACCGATCAGGACGCCGATGAGACGGTTGCCCGTCATCTTCTCGTCCGCCGTCAGGAAATGGGCGAACAGCACGGTGAACAGCGGCGTGGCGGCGTTGAGGATCGAGGCGACGCCCGAGGCGATGTGCTGCTGGCCGCCGACGATCAGCGAAAACGGAATGGCGTTGTTGAGGAGGCCAATGCCGAAGAACGCGGCCCATATGCGCCGGTCCGAGGGCAGTTTCAGCCCCATGATCCGGAGCAGGCCGAGCATCAGCACCGCCGCCAGGGCGACCCGCCCGACGACCACCGTGAAAACCGGCAGCTCCTTCACCCCGACGGCATTGAAGAAGAAAGAACCGCCCCACAGGATCGACAGGAAAACCAGCGTGGCCCATTCGGCCGTCGTCATCGGACGGTTGGTCACGGTTTCATTCGACATCGCTCACCTCACCGCGGTGACAATGCCGCACATCGCCGCCGCCCTCGACCCGATTCCTGACGCAATCGATGCTATTTGCGGCTATTTCCGGCAAAGGCCGCGCTGACGCCAAGCCCGATGAACAGCGCGCCGCTGACATAGCGCTCGAAGCGCAGATAGGCGCGGCTTTGCCGCAGCCGGTCGCCCAGCGCGCCCGCCGCGAAGGCATAGCACCCGTCGCTGACAAAACCGAGCAGGGTGAACACCAGCCCCAGAAAGGCGATCTGCATGGCCACATGCCCACGCTCCACCTCAATGAACTGCGGCAGGAAGGCGAGGAAGAACAAGGCGGTCTTGGGATTGAGCAGATTGACGACGAAGCCGTCGCGGAAAAGGCGGCGATAGCTGTGCGGCTTCATCTTCATGTCCGGACCGGCCTCCGCGTCGCGGCCGAAAATCTTCTTCAGGCCCAGCCAGATCAGATAGGCCGCGCCCGCATATTTCACGATCGAGAACGCAATCGCCGACGAGGCGAGCAGGGCGGAGAGGCCAAGCGCTGCGGCGGCCACATGGATCAGCGTCGCGGAGTGGATGCCGAGGTCGGAGACCATGCCCGCCTTGCGGCCCTGGGCGACGGAACGTGCGACGATGTAGAGAACGGCAGGGCCGGGAATGATGAGCAGAACGACGGCCGCGGTGATGAACACCGCAAGATTGGCGAAACTCGGAACAACGATCTCCATGACACCCCTTCCCGGCCGACTCGCGGGCGAAGCCATGCAGGCCGCCCCATAAAGGACACTCTGACACCTTGATAGGGCATCGGAGCAATCCGAAAAGCCGCATACACTTTTCGGTTTGACGCTCAGAGCAGCGGGCGTTCTGACAAACACACCCACGCTGATCCAGCTTCGTTTCCTTGGCCGCATTTGTGCATCGTCAGACGATTCCGTCTGACTGCAAAATGCTCTAGCCTGCGGTCTTCGCCTGCCAGGCCTTGATCGCCTCATCGAACACCTTGCCGCCCGGAATGCCCTTTTCCATGGTGAGCAGGGCGCGGCGGCCCGATTTGTAGATCACCGGAACGTCGATCCATTCCTGATTGCGCAACAGCGACAGGTTGGCGTCCTCGTCGGCCTTGGTGTCGTTGAGCGCGACGAGGAAATAGCCGTCGGCGATCTTGGCGGGGATGCCGATCAGCGGACTGCCCGCATCCTGCTCGGCAGCCTTCAGCGCGATGCGCAGCAGGCCGTCGATACCGCCGCCCTCGAAGCCGCTCGGCGTCAGGAAGATCATCTCGATGATGTGGCTGGCCGGCAGCGTCTCGTCAGCGTTGCGGCGGATGGTCATGCGAAGCTGCACGTCCTTGCCGGGAACCTGCACCTCGCCGCGGATGGCGGGCTCGGGCGGCTCGTCGCCGCCAGGCGATTCCTGCACCAGCGACCACACCACGTTTCCGGCCTCGGCCGAACCCTGAGCCACATTGGTGCGCTCTTCGTAGTAGATCGCCTTCTGGCCGACGGCGACGCCGGGCTGCGTGCTTTCACCCTGCTGGGGAGCAGACGGCGATCCCGGTGCGGCAGGCTGGCCCGCGTCGGGGGCGGAAGACGGCGGCGGCGTGGTCAGCGCCACGACGGACGACCCTTCGCCGATGCTGCTGCCACCGCCGGCAGGGCCGGGATCGACCTCGTTGCCATCGGGCAGCAGGCGCTGCGTGAATTTGTCGGATGTCTCGCCGCCATTGCCGGCAGGAAGCGGCGCGGGTGGGGGAGGCTCGGCCGACGTCGTTTCCTCGCTCGGCGGCGGCACTTTCACAGGCTTGACGACGACCGGCTTCGGCTCGCCGCTGTCGCCTGCGAACATATCGCCGATGGCGTCCTTGTTGAGCCACGCCGCATATCCGCCGCCCGCCAGCACCGCCAGCGCGACGACGGCCGCTATCAGGCCCTTGCGGCTGCGGCGCTCGGTCTCGTCGTCCTCATCGGACTCCATTTCCGGCCGCCGCTCGATGCGGGGCGCGCCCTGGGCTTGAAACTCCGGCGGGTGGTCGAAAATATCGTCGGCATCGTCCCGCGCGGGGCTGCCGCCCGCCAGCGGACGATCGAAGCCGGATGGGGAAGCGGCAGGTTCCGCCCGTCCCGCCGGAACTGCGGCTTCCGGATCGGGCTCCCTGGAGAGCGCCTTGGGGGGCTCCGGCGTCGGTGGCGGCTGCGGGGCCGGCGCTACCGGCTTTTCCGCCGCCGGCGGCGCGACGATCCGTTCCTGCTCCTTGGGCGCAGGTTCCGATCCCGAAGCTACGGGAGGCGCTATCGGTGCGGAAACGGTGGGGGCCGCATGTGTCGTCTGGTTCTTGTTGCGGTCGATTGAGGAGAACAGGTTCTCCAGTTCCGCCAGCGGATCGACCTCCACGGGAGGGGGCGGCGGCGCATATTCGCGCTCCACCGCGGCGATGGCGTCCTCAAGCATCTTCTTCTGACGCTCAGCCACCGCCGCCGGCGGCTGCGGATCGAGCGCGGCCAGCTTGGCGGCAATGGTCGAACGGGCCTTGTCATAGACCCTGGTGCGTATTTCAGGCGTGGTTTCGCCGAGCCCGCCGAGCGTCTTTTTCAGAACCGCAACGAAATCTGCCATGCTTCTGTTCGACCTGTCCTTTCGCCGGCGGCGCGGGGCTCACGGGCCCGCCTCGCCGAACGGGCATAGTTAGTCCTGAAACGGGTCCGTCACAAGTATCGTATCGTCCCGCTCCGGGCTGGTGGAGAGCATCGCCACCGGCGCGCCGATCAGTTCCTCGATGTGGCGCACATATTTAACGGCCTGTGCCGGCAGCTCGTTCCAGCTGCGCGCGCCGGCGGTGGTTTCCTTCCAGCCCTCCAGCGTCTCGTAGACCGGCTGCACACGCGCCTGCGCACCCTGGCTGGCCGGCAGATAGTCGATCTTCTCGCCATCGAGCATGTAGCCGGTGCAGACCTTGATCTCGTCGAGACCGTCGAGCACGTCGAGCTTGGTGAGCGCGATGCCCTTGATGCCGTTGACGGCCACCGCCTGGCGCACCAGCACGGCGTCGAACCAGCCGCAGCGGCGCTTGCGCCCCGTCACCGTGCCGAATTCATGACCGCGCGTGCCGAGGAACTGGCCGATCTCATTGTCCTGCTCGGTCGGGAACGGACCTTCGCCGACGCGGGTGGTGTAGGCCTTGGTGATGCCCAGCACATAGCTCAGCGCGCCCGGCCCGATGCCGGATCCCGCCGCAGCCTGCCCAGCCACCGTGTTGGAGGAGGTGACGAACGGATAGGTGCCGTGATCGATGTCGAGCAGCGTGCCCTGCGCGCCCTCGAACAGGATGCGCTCGCCGGCCTTGCGGCTGTCGTCCAGCACCTTCCACACCCGGTCCATATAGGGCAGGACATCGCCGGCGATGGAGGTCAGCTCCTGCATGATCGTCTCATGCGCCACTTCCTCGTGGCCGAGGCCCTTGCGCAACGCGTTGTGATGCGTCAGCAAACGATCCACCTTGGCCGGCAGCGTATCCAGATCCGCCAAATCCATCACCCTGACGCCGCGGCGACCGACCTTGTCCTCATAGGCAGGACCGATGCCGCGCCGGGTCGTCCCGATCTTCGTTCCGGAATTGGAGGCCGCATCCTCGCGGAAACCATCCAGCTCCCTGTGCAGGGACAGAATAAGCGCGGTGTTTTCGGCAATTTTCAGGTTGTCCGGATTTATTTCCACGCCCTGTCCGCGCAGCTTGGCCACTTCGGCCACGAATGCGTGCGGATCGAAGACCACGCCATTGCCGATGATCGACAGCTTGTTGCGCACCACGCCCGAGGGCAGCAGCGACAGTTTATAGACGTTCCCGTCCACGACAAGCGTATGCCCGGCATTGTGCCCGCCCTGGAAACGCACCACCACATCGGCGCGCTCCGACAGCCAGTCCACGATCTTGCCCTTGCCTTCGTCGCCCCACTGCGAGCCGACGACCACCACATTGGCCATGTCTTCTTCCTTCCATCGGGCCGCAGCCGAGCGCGCCCGCAAAAACGACAGGCCTCTATAGCGTCCCCAAACGCCGCGCGCGACCTTTGTTTGCCTTTTCAAGGCGCGGGCGACACAACAATTTTGGCTTGGAGACGATTTATCTGGCATGAAGCGGCATGACAACTTCCCGAATGCACCCGCATCCAGCTTGCATGGCCCTGCCTCGATGAAACAGAACCCCTATATCCTGCTCGCCGCAGCAACGCTGTTCTGGGCCGGCAACTCCGTGGCGGGCAAGATGGCGGCCGGCCACGTCTCGCCGATGTTCCTCAACGCCATCCGCTGGGGCGTGGTCCTAGCCATCCTCGGCCTTGCCGGACGCCGCGAGATCGTGATCGACTGGCCGGTCATCCGGCAGCGCAAATGGTATCTTCTGGCCATGGGCGCGATCGGCTTCACCATGTTCAGCGCCGCCCTCTACAGCGCCCTGCTCTATACCTCGGCGACCAACGCCAGCATCGAGCAGGGCGGCATCCCGCTGCTGGTCTTCATGTTCAGCTATCTGCTCTACGGCGCCCGCACCACCCTCGCGCAACTTGGCGGCTTCGTCTTGTCATTCGTGGGCATCATCCTCACCGCGACGCAGGGCGAACCGGTCCGGCTGCTGCAACTGGACGTCAATTTCGGCGATGCGCTGATGATCGTCGCCATCCTCACCTACGGCTTCTACACCGCCGCCCTGCGGCGCAAGCCGCAGCTTCACTGGATGAGCCTGATGGTGGCGCTGTGCGCCGGCGCTTTCATCAGCGCCCTGCCGCTTCTGTGGGCGGAAGCGGCGGCGGGCGGGCTGATCCTGCCCGATGCGACCGGCTGGGCGATCATCGCCTATGTCGTGCTGTTCCCGTCCCTGCTGTCGCAGATCACCTATATTCGTGGCGTGGAGCTGATCGGCGCCAACCGCGCCGGCCTGTTCATCAATCTGCTGCCGATCTGGGGAGCGTTCCTGGCGGTGGTCATCCTCGGCGAGGAGTTCCGGACCTATCACGCCATCGCCCTGCTGCTGGTGCTTTCAGGCGTGCTTATCGCCGAATATGACGGACGCCGCAGGGCGGCGTCACCCTCCTGAATGAAGGAGCGGCCGGGGAAATCCCCGGCCGCAATCTTTTCACAGGCCGTTGACGTCGAACCGCAAACGCTTGGCCGAGTCGATGGCCTGATGGGAGCGGACCTCCGCCAGCACGTTCTCCGGGAACGGCCCATCCAGATAGAGCAGCGCGATGGCGTCTCCGCCGGGCCGGTTGCGGCCGAGCGCGAAGTTGGCGATATTGACGTCATGGGTGCCGCAAAGCGTGCCGAGCAGGCCGATAATGCCCGGTGCGTCGGCATTGGTCGTGTAGAGCATGTGCTGGCCAACCTCGGCGTCGAGATTGATGCCCTTGATCTGGATGAAACGCGGCTTGCCGTCGGAGAAGCAGGTGCCCGCTATCGAGCGCTCCATGTGCTCGGTCTTCACCGTCAGCCTGATATAGCCGTCGAATACGCCCGACTTGTCCCGCTTGACCTCGGCCACGATGATGCCGCGCTCCTTCACCATGATCGGAGCCGAAACCATGTTGACGTCGGCCACCTGCGGGCGGATCAGCCCGGCGAGCGCCGCGCTGATCAGCGCCCTGGTGTTCATCTGGGCGGTGGAGCCGTCGAACAGGATCTCGACTTCCTTGATCGGGTCTTCCGTCACCTGCCCGACAAATGCGCCCAGAACCTCGGCGAGCTTGACAAACGGCTTGAGCCGCGGCGCTTCCTCGGCGGTGATGGAAGGCATGTTGATGGCGTTGGAGACCGCGCCCTTGATGAGGTAGTCCGACATCTGTTCGGCAACCTGCAGGGCGACGTTTTCCTGCGCTTCCGACGTCGATGCGCCCAGATGCGGCGTGCAGACCACATTCTCCATGCCGAAAAGCTCGTTTTCCGTCGCTGGCTCGACCTCGAACACGTCGATGCCGGCGCCCGCCACCTTGCCGCTCTTCAGCGCGGCGATGAGGTCGGCCTCGACGACCAGGCCGCCCCGCGCGCAGTTGATGATGCGTACGCCGGTCTTCATCCTGGCGATGGACTCGGCGTTGATGATGTTGCGCGTCTTTTCGGTCAGCGGCGTGTGCAGGGTGATGAAATCGGCGCGGGCGAGCAGATCGTCCAGTTCCACCTTCTCCACGCCCAGTTCCTCGGCGCGGCTTTCCGACAGGAACGGATCGAAAGCCACGACATGCATTTTAAGGCCGACGGCGCGGGTCGCCACGATCGAGCCGATATTGCCGGCGCCGATGATGCCCAGCGTCTTGCCGGTGATCTCGACGCCCATGAAGCGGTTCTTCTCCCATTTGCCGGCGTGCGTGGAGACATTGGCCTCCGGAAGCTGGCGGGCGACGGCGAACATCAGCGCGATGGCGTGCTCGGCGGTGGTGATGGAGTTGCCGAAAGGCGTGTTCATCACGATGATGCCGCGGCGCGAGGCGGCCGGGATATCGACATTGTCGACGCCGATGCCGGCGCGGCCGACGACCTTGAGATTGGTCGCTGCGGCGATCAGCTTTTCCGTCACCTTGGTGGCGGAGCGGATCGCAAGGCCATCATACTGGCCAATGACTTCAAGCAGCTTTTCCTTGTCCTTGCCGAGATCGGGCAGGTAATCGACCTCGACGCCGCGATCCTTGAATATCTGGACAGCGGTGGGAGAAAGTTTATCGGAAACGAGTACGCGGGGCGCCATCATGGCCTCCTTCGTCAAACAGATCTGGAAATCAATCGTGAGGGGAACGGACCGTCGCCAGGCGGCGGCCCGGTATCGCGATCAGGCGGCGGCCTTGAGCGTCGCCTTCTGCTGGGCGAAGGCCCAGTCGAGCCAGGGCGTCAGCGCCTCGAGATCGGATGTCTCGACGGTCGCGCCGCACCAGATGCGCAGGCCGGGCGGGGCGTCGCGGTAGTGACCGATGTCGTGGGCCACGCCCTGCTTGTCGAGAACCGAAACGAGCCCCTTGGCGAAGGTCGCCTGACCATCGGCATCCAGAGCGGCGATGTCGGGATCGATAATCGACAGGCATACGGAGGTGTTCGAGCGCGTCGCCGGATCGACGGCCAGATGGCCGAGCCAGCCGGACGTCGCGACGAAGCGGTCGATAACCGCGAAATTTGCGTCGGCGCGGGCGACTAGCGCATCCAGCCCGCCGATCTCTTTCGCCCAGCGCAGCGCATCGAGATAATCCTCGACCGCCAGCATGGAGGGCGTGTTGATGGTCTCGCCCTTGAAGATGCCCTCGATCAGCTTGCCGCCCTTGGTCATGCGGAAGATCTTCGGCAGCGGCCATGCCGGCGCATAGCTCTCCAGCCGTTCGACGGCGCGGGGCGACAGGATCAGCATGCCATGCGCGCCCTCGCCGCCCAGCACCTTCTGCCAGGAGAAGGTGACCACATCGAGCTTCGCAAAGTCGAGGCGTTGCGCGAAGGCCGCCGAGGTGGCGTCGCAGATGGTGAGGCCCTGCCGGTCGGCGGGGACGAAGTCGCCATTCGGCACGCGCACGCCGGAGGTAGTGCCGTTCCAGGTGAAGACGACATCGCGATCGAAGTCGATCGACGCAAGGTCGGGCAGCTCGCCATAGGGCGCCTCGACCTTGCGCACATCGGGCAGCTTGAGCTGCTTGACCACATCCGTCACCCAGCCGGCGCCGAAGGATTCCCAGGCGACCATGTCGACGCCACGCGGGCCGAGCAGCGACCATAGCGCCATCTCGACCGCGCCGGTGTCGGAAGCGGGCACGATGCCGATGCGGTAATCGGCCGGAACCTGCAGAATTTCACGGGTGAGATCGATGGCCTCGGCCAGCTTGTTCTTGCCAAGCTTTGCGCGGTGCGAGCGCCCGAGCGCGGCATCGGCAAGCGCTTCGAGCGACCAACCGGGACGCTTCGCGCAGGGACCAGAAGAAAAACGGGGATTGGCCGGACGCTTGTCCGGCAAAGGCAGTGCAGTCATCGTGGTCTATCCTTCCAGATAGCTAGCCCCTCGTTGGGGAGGGGTGGCCCACGGACGGCGATATGCCTTCACGACTGCGCCGTCAAGAGGAAAGTTTCCGTCGCGGGCGGGACAGATCGGACGCATGCCAAAAAAAGGGGCGGGCCGAAGTCCACCCCTTTTTGAAACGCATGAAGGTTAGAAGATCACCACAGGTCGTAGCGAAGGCCGACCTTGATTTCATGGGTCTTGAGACCGCCGTCACGCCCCTGGAAACCGCTTGCGCCGGCGGCGGTATCAGCGCTGTTCCACTTGTACATGTCACCGCCGTCGACATTGCGGTACTTGTAGCCAAGGTCCAGCGTGAGATTGGGGGCGATCTCGTAGCCCACACCCGCCATCAGTGCGTAGGTGAAGCGCCAGCTGTCATCGCCGCCATGGGTGGAACTGTAAACCGGGGCGCTGGTGGTGCAGTCGTCACCCACGCAGAAGCCGTCGCTGTTGAGGTTTTTCCAGCGCACCAGCGTATAGCCCAGACCGGCGCCCACATAGGGCGTGAAGCCGGCATAGGTTCCCAGATCGACATAACCGTTCGCCATGACCCCCATGGCGGAAAACCTGGCGCTGTCTTCAGTACGGCAATTGGTCGTTACCGGCTCGCCGGCGCAGGGGCCGCCGCTGCTGGTGGTTCCGTTGAAACGTCCGCGCAGGCCCTCGGCGGTCAGATCGGCACGCAGCCAATCGTTGAAATGATAGCCGAAACCGCCCGAGAACGTAAAATCAGTATCGAACTTGTTCGTGTCGAAGCTGTGATCGGCATAACTGCCGGGCGGCCCCGGGTCGAAGGTGCGATAGTTCACCCGCCCGGCCTTGTCCTTGGCTATGTAGCCGACGTCGCCCCGCAGATACCAGCCCGAGCCGACCTCGACCGGCACATATTCAGGGGCCTCTTCCACGAAGATCGGCGGATCGTAATCGGCCGCGAAGGCCGCCGTCGCCATAGCCAGCGGCGCAGCCACCAGCGCCGAAGCGATGCAAGTCCTGAGTTTCATGTCACCAACTCCCGAGGTTGGCGCTGGTCGAGAAAAGGTAAACCCCAGCCGCCTTTCAGGAGAGCATTGTTAACCATAGCGGTTAAATGACCGTTAAGGCTAACAAAAGGTAGCAAGGTGCGGTTGCCGGTCACACCCCTTCGCGCAAACGAAAACGCCCGGCACAGGGCCGGGCGTCATCGAAACCGGAAAATTCGCAAGCTCAGGCGGCGTTGCGCGCCTGCGAGATGACCTCGACAATGTCGTCCACGACCGCCTCGACCAGCGCGCGGTCGTCGCCCTCGGCCATGACGCGAATCAGCGGCTCGGTTCCGGAAGGCCGGATCACCAGACGCCCGCCCGCGCCCAGCCGGTTCTGCGCTTCCGCAATGGCTTCCTTGACCTGCTTCTCCTCCAGAGGCGCTCCGCCTGAAATACGCACGTTCTTCAGGAGTTGCGGCACCGGATCGAATTTCTTGGCCACTTCGCTGACTGGCTTGTTCTGCCGCTTGATGCAGGCCAGCACCTGCAAGGCCGAGACCAGCCCGTCGCCGGTGGTGGAGAAATCGGACAGCACGATGTGGCCGGACTGCTCGCCGCCGACATTGAGACCGTTGGCGCGCATATGTTCCACCACATAGCGGTCGCCCACCTTGGTGCGATGCAGTTCAAGCTTCAGTCCGGCCAGAAAACGCTCCAGCCCCAGATTGGACATGATGGTCGAAACCACGCCCTTGCCGGACAGGCGTCCGTTCTGGTGCCAGGATTCGGCGATCAGCGCCATGATCTGGTCGCCGTCGACGATCTCGCCGTTCTCGTCGATGATGACGACGCGGTCGGCGTCGCCATCGAGCGCGATGCCGATATCGGCGCGCACCTCATGCACCTTCTTCTGAAGGCCGGCGGGATGGGTCGAGCCGCATTCCTTGTTGATGTTGAAGCCATTGGGATCGTCGTTGATGGCGATCACCTCGGCGCCCAGTTCCCACAGCGCTGCGGGCGCAACCTTGTAGGCCGCGCCATTGGCGCAATCGATGACGATGCGCAGACCGGCCAGCGACATGGAGCGCGGCAGCGTGCGCTTGGCGAATTCGATGTAGCGGTCATGGACGCCGTCGACGCGCTTGGCCCTGCCCAGCGCATCCGGATCGGCCAGCGCCATTTCCACGCCGTCATCGAGCATGGCTTCGATACGCCCCTCGATCCCATCGGACAGCTTGTAGCCGTCCGGACCGAAAAGCTTGATGCCGTTGTCCTGATAAGGGTTGTGCGACGCCGAAATCATGACGCCCATGTCGGCGCGCAACGAGCGCACCAGCATGGCCACGGCCGGCGTCGGGATCGGGCCGAGCAGGAACACGTCCATGCCGGCCGCGCACAGGCCGGCGACCATCGCGTTCTCGATCATATAGCCGGAAAGGCGGGTATCCTTGCCGAGCACCACGCGGTGGCGATGGCTGCCGCGCTGGAAGGACAGGCCCGCCGCCATGCCGACGCGCATGGCGATCTCCGCCGTCATCGGAAATTTGTTGGCGCGCCCCCGGATACCGTCGGTGCCGAAATAACGTCCCATGGAATGTTTTCCCTTGCGAGCGAACAGCGCACCTAATGCCACAGCGCACGCGTGTTCTGCCATCAAATTATGTAAGTAGAGGTCACCATCTGAGGGTAAAGAGTTTGCTAAACGGCAAAAGCTTTTATCCCGATTGGCGGGGTTGCACGCATTTCCACGAAAAAAGCGGCGGTTTATTGTCCGGCTTTCAAAAAGGAAACGCCGCGCAAAAGCGCGGCGTCCTGATTGCATCGTTGCTGATGGAATTTCAGTTCTGCGGCTGAGGCTCCATGCCGCCTTCCGGCTCGGAACCCTTCTTCTTGCCCTTGGCGGCGCCGCCGGCCTTCGGAACGGCCGAGCCGCGGCTGGTCGGCGTGTCGTCGCCAAGATCGCGCGAGGGCTTGTTGCCCGCCAGCAGCTCCCGGATCTCGTCGCCCGAAAGCGTCTCGTATTCGAGCAGCCCTTCGGCCAGTGCGATCCAGTCCTTCTTCTTCTTCGTCAGGATGGAGCGGGCGGTGGTGTAAGCCTCATCGATCAGCCGGCGAACCTCCGCGTCGATGATCTGCGCCGTTTCCTCGGAAATGTTCTGCGTACGCGCCACCGAGTGGCCGAGGAACACCTCTTCCTGATTGTCGCCATAAGCGACCTGCCCGAGCTGGTCGGAGAACCCCCAGCGGGTGACCATGGCGCGCGCCAGCTTGGTGGCCTGCTCGATGTCGGAAGACGCGCCGGAAGTGATGTTCTCCTTGCCGAACTTCAGCTCTTCGGCCACACGCCCGCCCATCATGATCCCCAGGCGCGAGATCATGTACTTGTAGCTCATCGAGTAGCGATCGCCCTCGGGCAACTGCATGACCATGCCGAGCGCTCGGCCGCGCGGGATGATGGTCGCCTTGTGCAGAGGATCGGCGGACGGCACGTTGAGCGCCAGAATGGCGTGGCCGGCCTCGTGATAGGCGGTCAGTTCCTTCTCGGCCTGGGTCATGGCCGAAGAGCGGCGCTCCGCGCCCATCATGATCTTGTCCTTGGCGTCCTCGAACTCCTGCATGGTGACGAGACGCTTGTTGCGCCGCGCCGCCATCAGGGCAGCTTCGTTGACAAGGTTCATCAGGTCCGCGCCGGAGAAGCCCGGCGTGCCGCGCGCCAGAACCCTGAGGTCGACATTCGGAGCCAGCGGCACATTGCGCACATGCACCTTGAGGATTTTCTCGCGACCGACGATGTCCGGGTTCGGCACGACCACCTGCCGGTCGAAGCGGCCGGGACGCAGAAGAGCCGGGTCGAGCACGTCGGGGCGGTTGGTGGCGGCGATCAGGATGATGGACTCGTTGGGCTCGAAACCGTCCATCTCGACCAGAAGCTGGTTCAGCGTCTGCTCGCGCTCGTCATTGCCGCCGCCGAGCCCGGCGCCGCGATGACGGCCGACCGCATCGATTTCGTCGATGAAGATGATGCAGGGCGCGTTCTTCTTGGCCTGCTCGAACATGTCGCGCACGCGGCTGGCGCCGACGCCGACGAACATCTCGACGAAATCCGAGCCCGAAATGGTGAAGAAGGGGACATTGGCCTCGCCGGCGACCGAACGGGCCAGCAGGGTCTTGCCGGTGCCGGGAGGCCCGACGAGCAGCACGCCGCGCGGAATCTTGCCGCCAAGGCGCTGGAACTTCTGCGGATCGCGCAGGAATTCGACGATTTCCTCAAGGTCCTGCTTGGCTTCGTCCACGCCCGCAACATCGGCGAAGGTGACGCGGCCATGCGCCTCGGTGAGCAGCTTGGCCTTGGACTTGCCGAAGCCCATGGCGCGGCCCGAGCCCGACTGCATCTGGCGCATGAAGAAAATCCACACGCCGAGGATCAGGATCATCGGCAGCCAGGACAGGAGGTAGCCGAACAGCGTGTTGGACCCGTCGGTTTCAGGGCGCGCGTTGATGGTCACGCCCTTTCCTTCCAGCCGCGACACCAGCGACGGATCGCCCGGCGAGTAGGTCTGGAAACTGGAAGCGGAGTCGCCATAGGAGCCGCTGATGCGGTCGCCGGCGATGGTCACGCTCTTGACCCGGCCGGACTGAACGTCCTGCAGGAACTGCGAATAGGGGATATCGGTCGCGGCTCCGCGCGTCTGCGGCGTCTGGAACAGATTGAAAAGCGCGATGAGCAGGACCGCTATGATCGCCCAGAGCGCAAGGTTGCGGTAGTTCGGATTCATCTATTGTCCCGTTTGCGCCCGTCAGGCGCGCGTCGTTGAAAGGAGCCTTCGCCTAACATAGGTGGCCCATAACCCCTTGCCAAGCAAAAGCACGACAATCGGTTAAGGCCGGCCAATATCCTTTCCCGGCACGAAAGGCGGCACAGGCGGCATGGGCGGCTGCGGAACGGGCGAAGCGCCCGCCAGTTCCGCCAGAGCGCCAGCCGATTCAAGATCGAAACCGGGCAAAAAGCGGGCGAAGGGGGCGACAAGCGGCACAAGTGCGACATTTTTTCCGGAAGGAATCGCAATCGGTCCGGTCGCAAGGGCGGCGCGCGCGAGACTTTCCGGCACATCGGGCGGTAAAGCCTCGGCCACGAAGCCCTCGCCGCCGCCGGCCCTGATCGAGACAGCGCCGTCGCCGTCCTGCAAGGCGATCCTGTAGCGCCCGTCCCAGATCAGGCCGTCCGTCGCACGCATCGGCTCCGGCAGTCCGCGCGCTTCGCGCAGCAGGAAAACGCCGTCGCGCCTTGCATCGACCAGCGCCCGCGCCAGCGTCGCCCGCCGCACGGTTCCCTCCGTTAGCCCATCCAGCAGGGACGCTGTCCTTTCAGTGTCGGGCGGCATCTGAAGACCGCCAGCGGCTGCAAGCAGCAGCCGCAAGGCATGGATCGCAGCCGCACGGTCCTGCTCGGCCAGGAAAGCGGGGTTGAGCCGGATCAGCCCTGCAACAGGGCGCGACGCATGGCCGCCGATCAGGGCCGCCGTTCGCGCGTCGAGATCGCAGCGCTTGTGCGCCGCCTCCCCCGCCGCCCGCATGGCCGAGACAAAGCCTTTCTCGTCGATCGCGGAACGCACGCGGGGCCGCTCATAGGCGTGATCTTCATTGGTGGGATCTTCGATCCAGCCGATCTTCCTTTCCCGCAACAGGGCTCGCAGGGCTTCGCGGCGCGCTCCAAGCAATGGCCGCACGATCCAGACATCGCCGTCAAAAAGGGTGGCCGGAGCCATGCCGGCGAGACCGCGCTCCTCACCCCCCATCGCGACGCCGCGCTCCCGCCGCATGGTCACGGTTTCGGCCTGATCGTCCGACGTATGGCCGGTCAGCACCATGCCGACGCCCTCGGCGCGGGCGACATCGGCCAGAAGCCGGTAGCGGGCCTCGCGCGCGGCGGCGAGAAGGCCGCTCTGCGGCTTGGGTCCCTCCCAGACCTGGATGTGGTGTGCGATGCCGAGGCCAGCGCAGAAAGCTCCAACCTTCAGCGCCTCATCGCGCGACGCCGGCCGCAGCGCATGATCGACGGTCACCGCGACAAGCTTCGCGTCCGGCCAGTGCGTGCAAAAGAAATCGTTCGCGAGAACGAGAAGCGCGGTCGAATCGCCGCCGCCGGAAATCGCCACGACAGCGCCCCCGGAAAAATCAGTTTTGCAAAGATCGATATCGAAAAAAACGCGGGCGTCGCGGTCCGGTTCAGCTTCCAGCGTCAGCACGACGCGAGCGCCCGTTCCTGCTTGACACGCTCCTTGAGCGCCGATGAGGCGTCGGGATAGCGCTTGCCGACTTCGGCGAAGGTGGCGCAGGCCACATCGCGCTGCTTCAGGCCGACCAGAGAAACGCCGAGCTTGAGCAGCATGTCGGGCGCCTTCCTGGCCTTGGAATAGTTCTTGCTGGCTGCAAGGAAGACCTCGGCCGCATCACGGTATTTCTGCTGCCCGAGCAAAGCTTCGCCCAGCCAGTAGTGCGCGTCGGCGGCGTTGGCGTCCTTGGGGAAACGGTCGATATGCTCGCGGAACCCGGCCTCGGCGGTGCCATAGTCGCCGGACAGGATGAACTGGTAGGAATTGCGGTAGAGTTCCTGGGGGTCGTCGGTGCGCGGCAGGGCGGCGACCTGGGCGCCGTCGTCCCCTGCCGGCTGGCCCGCCGCCGGCGCTTGCGGAGCAGCCGTCACGGACTGTGTGCCGGACCCGGCGTCGATGACATTGCCGTCCTTGTCGACGGTGATGGTGCCGAAATTCTTCGGAGGTGCGCCGGGGATGAGCTTGCCTGGCTCGCCATCGCCGGAATCGATGATGACATCCTCGACGGTCGAACCTCCGGCGATGTCGCCGGAGGTCGTGGTTTCGGGGGCGGCGGGCGCATCGGCCACCGAAGCGCCGGAATTGCCCGCGTCGGTGCGCTTCTGCCCGCCCTCTTCAAGCTGCTGAAGGCGGAATTCATTGTCCTCCTGCTGCTTGCGGATCTGCTCCTGCATTTGCAGGATCTGGAAATTGAGCTCCTCGACCTTGCCGTTGAGGGCGCGGATCTGCTCTTCCAGCGCGGTCATCCCGCCGCTCTGGGCAAGCTGGTAGCCGCCCTCGTCCTTGCCGAATCCGAACAGGGAGGGCAATTCCACACCCGGAAGTTTGAAGTTGAAGCCGCCACGCTCCGGCGCTGCCGGTCCGGCTTCGCTGGCCATGGCGGCCGCGCCGGACAGGAACAGCGCCGCCAGCGTGCCGCTCAGGATTGTTCTAAGATGCATGAGCCTCTCGCCATTGCAGTGAAACCCCGGTTTCGCGTCCGGCCTTCGGAATGAAGAACCGGACGGCACCGTTTCTAGCAGGGCGCGAGACTTCGGCCAAATTTTGTTTAGATCACGCCGCTTGAAAAACAGCGCCCGTTTTGGCGCGGGAATGTGAGCCTTCAGCAACAAAAAAAGGCGGCCATACCAGCCGCCTTTCTGTCAGTTCCGAAATCTGCAACGGGATCAGGAACCCGCGCCGCCCAGCGTGGTGACGGCGCGGCGGTTCTGCGACCAGCAGGAAATGTCGTCGCAGACGGCGACCGGACGCTCCTTGCCGTAGGAGATGGTCTTGATGCGGCCGGCGGCCACGCCCTGCGAAGCAAGGTAGTCGCGGGTGGCGGCGGCGCGGCGGGCGCCGAGCGCGAGGTTGTATTCGCGGGTGCCGCGTTCGTCGGCGTGACCTTCCACCACGATCGAATACTGGCGATAGTTGTTGAGCCACTGGGCCTGTCGGGCCAGCGTCTGCTGGGCGTCGGCGCGGATCGACGAGGAGTCCAGATCGAAGAAGATGCGGTCGCCGACATTGACGGTGAAGTCCTGCGCCGAGCCGGGCGTCGCCGCACCGCCCCCGAGGCCGAGATCGGCCGCGCTGTTGGGGGTCTTCTTGGAGGCGCAGCCGGCAAGCGCCAACGAGGCGACGAGCGCGACCATCACCGGATTTGCTGCAAGTTTTGCGATACGGCGCATACCGCCTCTCCTTCGCATTCGAGTGACTTCGTTGAGTTGCCAGTAACCACTTTTCGGTTAACCGGCATTCAAAAAACACGGTTAAATTTCGGTTCACGCCTTCGGTAAGCTGCTGAGCGTCGTGTCCCCGGAAGGCGCGATCCGATGATGGTGCGCAGCCAGATGACGACAAAGAGGCAAAATCTTGGCCGCAATCCGTTTGCGCGTCATTTTACGCCAAAATACGCCCGAAACCCATGGATTCGGGCGTATTCGTCACACATGTCCGGTTTCCCGGTCGATGCGCGTCAGTCCAGCAGCGGCGACCAGGCCGGATCGGAAGCGAAGTTCGGCGACGGAATCTGCTGCTCGTTGCGGCCGGTGAGGTCGACCGAATAGAGCTTGGGTCCACCGGAACCCGCCGTCTGCTTCAGATACATGATCACGCGTCCGTTCGGGGCCCAGGTCGGGCCTTCCTGCAGGAAGCCGGAGGTGAGAATGCGCTCACCCGAACCATCGGTGCGCATCACGCCGATCTGGAACTGGCCGCCCGACTGCTTGGTGAAGGCGATCAGATCGCCGCGCGGCGACCAGACCGGCGTCGAATAGCTGCCTTCGCCGAACGAGATGCGGCTCTGGCCCGAGCCGTCGGCTCCCATCACATAAATGTGAGGCCGTCCGCCCCGGTCGGAGGTGAAGACGATCTTCGATCCGTCCGGCGAATAGGAGGGCGAGGTGTCGATGGCGTTGGAACTGGTCAGGCGCGTGGTGTTGCGGCTCCTCAGATCCATCGAATAGATATTGGAATTGCCGTCCTCGCGCATCAGGCTCATGATCACGCGCTGACCGTCGGGCGAGAAGCGCGGCGCAAAGGTCATGCCCGGAAAATTGCCGACCAGTTCGCGCTGCCCGGTTTCGAGCTGGAGCAGATAGACGCGCGGCTGCCCGCTCTCATAGGACATATAGGTGATTTCCTGCCGGTTGGGCGAGAAGCGCGGCGTCATCACGATCGCGCGCCCATCCGACAGGAAGCGCGTGTTGGCGCCGTCCTGATCCATGATCGCCAGCCGCTTCTTGCGATCGTTCTTGGCGCCCGATTCGTCGATGAAGACGATGCGGGTGTCGAAATAGCCCTTCTCGCCGGTCAGCCGCTCATAGATGGCGTCGGCGATGATGTGCGCCACCCGGCGCGTATTGGCTCCGTTGGCGAAGAACTGCTCGCCCGAGAGCTGCTGCCCGGCGAAGGTGTCCCACAGCCGGTATTCGGCGCGGATGCGGCCGTCGCCTTCCTTGTTGACGCGGCCCGTCACCAGCGCCTGCGCATTGATGACTTTCCAGTCGTCGAAGCGCGGAGCCTGATCGGGATTGGCGATCTTCTCGATGAAGGCGGCCTTGTCGATCGGTGCGAACAGACCCGAACGCTTCAGGTCCGCCTGAACGATCGAGGAGATTTCCGCGCCCAGCTCGCCGCCCGCGAAATCGGTGACGGCGACCGGCAGCGGCTCGATGGTGCCCTTGTTGACGTCGATTTCCACCAGCGCGCTGGCGGGGCCGACGGCGAGCCCCGTGGCCGCGCCGGCAAGCGCTGCGACCATCATGAGCGTCTTGAGCAGTGTCTTCATGCTTTCAGCCTCATTGGTTCCAGTCCGGCGATCAGAACATGTCGCTCGGGTCGAAATTCACCACCACTTCCGACCAGCTGTCATATTTGTCGGCGGGCAGGTTGAAGGGCGCGCATTTCTGCACCGCGCGCACCGCGGATTCGGCGGCCGTGCGGCCGGGGCCGGAAGGCGCGCCGCCTGAGATCACTTCCGGACGGCCTTCCAGCACGCCAGAGCGGTCGAGCCTGAAGCGGACCGAGACCTTCAGCATGCCGGCGTCGTCGACGCCGGCGGGAATGCTCCAGCAGCCGCCCAGCTTCTGGCGCAGCGCATCCATCTCGTTTTGCGAGAGACGATTGCCGCCGGTGGTCTTCCTGCCGCCAAGCGAGGCCTGTTCGTTCGAACGTTTCGCGCCGCCGCCGGAAGGCGTACGCTTGTCGAGCAGCGCTGCGATCTCGTCGGCGTTGAAATCCTTCTCGTCGGACTTCTGCGTCGCCGAGCTGTCCTTCGCCGGCTTTTCGGAAGCCTTGCTGTCGGAAGCCTTGGCGGTCCGCGTCTCGGCCGGCCGGGGTCGCGCCTGCGGGGCAGGCGCCGTGTCGGGAAGCGAAGACTGCTCGGTTGGCTTGTCCTCGGCCGCGATCGCCTCGGCGACCGCATCGGGTTCGGCGGGCTCGGGTCTGGCCTCGGCCGGTTTCTGTTCGGCCGGCCTGGGCGCAGGCTCCGGCTCCTTCACCGGCTCAGGCTTGGGATCGGGCTTCGGCTCCGGCGGCTTGACCGGCTCGGGCTTTGGCTGCTCCTGCGGCTTGGGCGGCTCCTCGGGCGCCGGCTTCTCGCTCGGCGCGGGGGCCGGCGGCGGCGCGGCGGCGTTATCGACGGGCTGCGGCTTGGGATCGGGCGTCGCCGGCTTGTCGGTGTCGACCGTGTTCTCGCCGATCTCGCGGGCGTCGGCCACGACGTCGGGGCGCTGGGTGGGCGTCGGCGCCGGCTTTTCGTTCATCGGCGCTTGCCTGTCGCCCTGCTGGATCTGGGTCAGTTCCTCCAGCGGCACGATGTCGACCGGCAGCGATTCGACCTCGCTCACCTCGAAGGCGGCAGGCGCCGACAGCGACACCAGCCCGAAGGCCAGCACCGCCGCATGCAAGGCCAGCGATGTGGTGAGGCTCGCCTTCAAGACTGTCAGTCCTGTTCCTGAAGGGTGACGAGGCCGAGGTTCTTGTAACCGGCGGCCGAGATGCGGGCCATGACCTGCATCACCGTGCCGTAGTCGGCTGTCTTGTCGCCGCGCACATAGATGCGCTCCTCATAGCCGGTCTGGGCGATCGCCTCGAGGCGCGGCACCACCTCGTCGACCGCAATCTCGGTCTCCTGAAGATAGACCTGGCCCTTGTCGTTCACCGAAACGGTGATCGGCTGGGTCTCGGAATTCATGGGTTTCGCCTGCGTCTCCGGCAGGTCGATCGGCACGCCGACGGTAAGCAGCGGCGCCGCCACCATGAAGATGATGAGCAGCACCAGCATCACGTCGACGAAGGGCGTGACGTTGATCTCCGACATCAGCGCCTTGCGGCGGCCACGCCTTCCGCGCCCGCCCCTGCCGCCTCCGCCCGTGCTTACAGACATTCCCATTTCCGAACCTCAGACTGCCCCGGTTGCGCGATCACGCATTGCCCGATCAGGACCGGGCGACCTTTTCATCGATTTGGCGCGAGAGTATGGCGGAGAACTCGTCGGCGAAGCCCTCCATGCGACCGGCCAGCCTGCCGGCGTCGGACGACAGCTTGTTGTAGGCGATGACGGCGGGGATCGCCGCAAGCAGGCCGATGGCGGTCGCCAGAAGCGCTTCCGCGATGCCCGGCGCCACCACCGCGAGGCTGGTGGACTTAGAGCCGGCGATCGCCTGGAATGAGGTCATGATGCCGATCACCGTGCCGAACAGGCCGATGAAGGGCGCGGCCGAGCCGATGGTGGCGAGGAAGCCGAGGCTGCCCTCCAGCCGCTCCATCTCGCGGGTGAGCGCGAGGTCCATGGCCTTTTCGATACGCATCTGAAGGCCGTGCGGCGATTTCGCGCCCTTCTCGAAGCTTTTCTTCCATTCCCGCATGGCGGCAACGAAGATCGAGCCCATGCCAGTGGTCTTGCGGTCGGAAAGCGTGCGGTAAAGCTCTTCCAGCGACTGGCCTGACCAGAAGATCTGCTCGAAGCGGTTGAGCGCCGAGCGCATGCGCCCGTAGGAGACGACCTTGTCGAAGATGATCGCCCAGGTCCACACGGATGCGCCGAGCAGGCCGATCATGACCAGCTTGACCACCCAGTTGGCCTGCATGAACAGGGCCCATATCGACAGCGACGCCGCCGGTTCGGCGAGAGCGATGTTTTCCATCCAAACGTTCCTTAAATCGTCCCGGGCCGGGCAAGCCGCCAGCCCGCGACGTTCGACCCTTTCAAGCCCGCGCGCCCTGTCCGCACCAAAATTCCGAAAAGCGCCAGTGGCGGCCTTTTCAAGGCAAATGTTGGTAAAAGGAAGGCGCGTTGATTCCTTCGAATTTCATCGCCATCTTCATGAATGGTTATGGTTAAGGATGCGTTAGAAAGAAAGCGTGCGGCAAGGTGGCGCGCAAAAATCGCTGTTTGGAACGCCAGGCGTCCAACCGGGCGCATAAAGGACGCTCTAGCATTTTGATCGAGCATCGGATTTGCCGAAAATCGGATTCCACTTTCCGGTCCGCGGCTCGGCATGCACCGGCCGCCGTTCGATGCCGGTCCGAATCAGGCTTCCGGCATGAAAGCGGCGATCCAGCCCTTCGGGAACCGGCGCGGACGCCCGTTCTCGCCGATGATGGCCGCTTCGACACGCGCCTCCACCAGAAGCTCCTCGCCCCGTTTGAGCTGCTGGGCCATGGTGATGCGCGCGCCCGACACCTCCACCGTTCGCGTCTCGACCGTCAGGATATCGTCGATGCGCGCCGGCGCGCGGAAATCGATCTCCATGCGCCGCACCACCCATACGATCTTTTCGCCCTGCTCGCCCGCCGCAAGCTCCGTATGATGCACGCCCACCAGCCGCAGGAAATCCGAACGCCCGCGCTCGAAGAACTCCAGATAGCGCGCATGGTAGACGACGCCGGAGAAATCCGTGTCGGCGTAATAGACGCGCGCCGCCAGCCGGTGGCCGAACCGCGTCAGTTCGCCGGAGAGTCCGGGCGGAGTGTCGTCCTGCGTGCTCATTCGTCCTGGAACAGACCGATCTGCTGCTGGGTGATGTCGCGTGGCGCTTCGAGCCCCAGTTGACGCCATGCATTGGCGGTGAGGACGCGTCCGCGCGGCGTGCGCTGTATGAAGCCCTGCTGGATGAGATAGGGCTCGATGATGTCCTCGATGGCGTCGCGCGGCTCTGAGAGCGCCGCAGCGATGGTCTCGATGCCGACAGGCCCGCCGCCGAAATTCGCGGCGATCATGGAAAGGTAGCGCCTGTCGAGCGCATCGAGGCCGAGCCCGTCGACCTCCAGCCGAAGCAGCGCTTCGTCGGCGATCTTGCGGTTGACGGTCTCGGCGCCCGCCACCGTGGCGAAATCGCGCACCCGCCGCAAAAGCCGGCCGGCGATGCGCGGCGTGCCCCGGGCCCGGCGCGCGATCTCCACCGCGCCGTCGTCGGTTATCGGCAGGCTGAGAATACGCGCGCCACGCCGCACGATCAATTCCAGCTCCTCGACCGTATAGAAATTGAGCCGCACCGGAATGCCGAAGCGGTCGCGCAGGGGATTGGTGAGCAGGCCGAGCCGCGTCGTCGCCGCCACCAGCGTGAAACGGGCGAGGTCGATCTTGACCGATCGCGCCGCCGGACCTTCGCCGATGATGAGGTCGAGCTGGAAATCCTCCATGGCGGGATAGAGGATTTCCTCCACCGCCGGGCTGAGGCGATGGATCTCGTCGATGAACAGCACGTCGCGGTCTTCGAGATTGGTGAGCAGGGCGGCGAGGTCGCCCGCCTTCGCGATCACCGGGCCGGACGTCGAACGGAAATTGACGCCCATCTCGCGCGCCATGATCTGGGCGAGCGTGGTCTTGCCCAGACCGGGAGGACCGACGAACAGCACATGGTCGAGCGCATCGCCACGCCCCCTGGCCGCCTCTATGAACACTTTCAGGTTGGCGCGCGCCGCCGCCTGCCCGACGAAATCGTCGAGCGTCTGCGGGCGCAGCGTCTGGTCGGCGTCCTCGCCGCGCTTTTCGGACGAGATGAGGCGGGGGGCGGTGCTCATGGCGCTGTCCTGCCACGCCGCGCGGCAAGGGGCAAGCAGCGCCTCACCGCGCCAGCTCCTTCAGGCCGAGGCGGATAAGCCTGGCCGAGTCGGCGTCCTCCCCGGCCGATTTCAGCGCGGCCGCCACCGCATTGGCGGCGATGTCGCGCGCATAGCCGAGATTGGTGAGCGCGGAAACGGCGTCGGCGACCGGGGCGGGCGCGACGCCTTCGCCCAGTTCCTGCTTGAGGCCGATATTGCCCGCCGCCTCGCCGGCGTAGGCTGGCGCCTTGTTCTTCAGTTCGGTCAGGATGCGCTCGGCGACTTTCTTGCCGACGCCGGGAGCCCGCGTGACCATGGCGATATCACGCAGAGCGATCGCATTGGCCAGATCGGCCGGGCCGAGCGTCGACAATACAGACAGCGCCACCTTGGCGCCAACGCCCGGCACATTGGTGGAAAGAAGGCGGAACCATTCACGTTCCAGCGCCGAGCTGAATCCGTAAAGGCGGATCATGTCCTCGCGCACCAGCGTCTCGATGAACAGCACCACCGCCTCACCGGGCGCGGGCAGCGCGGCCAGGGTGCGCGCCGAACAGAAGGCGACATAGCCGACGCCATGCACATCGACGACGCAATGATCCTCGTCGATCTCGTCCAGCGTGCCCTTCAGCTTGCCGATCATGATCCCTGCCCGTCCCCGTTACGCGATCTGTTTCAACCTGTATGCCACGCTTTGCCGGTGATGGGCATGGCAGATGGCGATGGCGAGCGCATCGGCCGCATCGTGCGTGTCGAACACGGCCTTGGGCATCAGCACCTTGACCATCATGTGGATCTGCTTCTTGTCGCCATGGCCGACGCCGATGACCGCCTTCTTGACCGCATTGGGCGCATATTCGGCCACAGGCAGGCCGGCCAGCGCCGGAACCAGCATGGCGATGCCGCGCGCCTGCCCGAGCTTCAGCGTCGCCGTCGCATCCTTGTTGACGAAGGTCTGCTCCACCGCCGCCTCATGCGGCATGGCCTGATGCAGCACCTGCGACAGGCCATCGTGCAACTGGCAAAGGCGTGAGGCGAGCGTCGCCTTGTCATCCGAGCAGACGGAGCCGGAAGCCACGAAGCGCAGCGAATTGCCAAGGTATTCGACGACGCCCCAGCCGGTGCGCCGAAGTCCCGGGTCGATGCCGATGATCCGAATCGTTTCCGCCATGATCGCCCACTCTATTCACCGGCGGCAGACTTGCCAGCGAAATGTGAACAAACCGGAAACGTGAAGCGCGCTTATCCCCGCGCGAAGGCGGTGTTGAGAAGCGAAATCTGGTCGAACACGGGGCTGCCGCGCTCCAGCCCCTGCGGCAGCGCATCGCCATAGACTTCCTCGTCCATGCGCCGCACCAGCGATTGCAGGCGCAGCGAGCGGCGCACCAGATCGACGAATTCGACCGGCAGTTCGCTCCAGCCTTCCGCATCCTCATGCGCCGACACCGTGTCGAGCCGCACCTTGGCCTTTTCCGCCGCCACCTGATCGCGCGTCATCTCGCCGGAATTGGCGGCGCGCTGGAGCAGCAGCCAGGAGGCGATCTGCATGAGCCGTGTGGTGAGCCGCATAGATTCGGCCGCATAAAGCGTCGCCGCCAGCCGGCTCAGTTTCTTCGCCTCGGTGCGCCCGCGCGAATCCAGATACTCGGCCGCCTGCTCCACCAGCCCCATCCCCTCATTGTAGAGCGGCTGGAAGGATTGCGAGAAGATGCGGCGCTCGGCCAGCCTGATCGTGTTCCCGCTTTCCTGTGAAGATCGATTCATGACGCACCCTGGTCTTGCGCAGAGGCGATTCGCCCCGGCAGCATGACTGCAACCCTATACGGCCTCTGCACCGGAAAATGCGCCCGACCGCTTTTCAAGGCAAGTCTATACTTAATGAAAGGTTAATATGAACAGGCTGCGTGCCCGAACCGGCGCACAAACGACTCCATTTGTGAAGAGAGCGACCTGAAAATCGGCATAAAAAAAGAGCCGCGGGTAAGGCGGCTCTCAGAAGTTAACAGGGAGGCGTCAAACAAAGTGGCTCCAACCACTCGGTAAGTATCCAGATCACTGGATGCACATAGTAAACAGCTGTAAAGCTTAATGGTCGCTTAACGCGACCTGTAATTTTCACGAAAAATGCAATCGCCGGCCCGCACGCAACCCCGACGGCGGCGGACCATGGGCCATGCGCCACCTGTTCAATGCGAACGCTTTGCTCTATGCCGCAATGCAACCAATTTCGCCCTGCATAGGGCAGATCGAAACCCGGAATGGCCATGAACCCGCAAACGACCCCAGACCGCTGCCGTCTCGTCCTGATCGTCATGCCCGGCACCGATGCCGGCCACCTTGCCGCGGCGCTCGAAGGCGGCGACGTCGCTTCGGTGCTTTTGCCGCAAGGCGAGACGGATGAAGCGACCTTCCAGCGGTCAGCCGAAAAGCTCGCGCCGCTGGCCCAGGCTGCCGGCGCCGCCGCCATTATCGCCGGCGACAGCCGGGTGGCGGGCCGTGTCAAGGCGGACGGCGTTCACATCGAGGCGAAGCGGCAGGAACTCGCCGACACGATCGAGCGGATGCGGGAGCGCATGATGGTCGGCGCCGGCGGCGTCAAGACGCGCGACGACGCGCTGGGGCTTGGCGAGGAGGGGCCGGATTACATGTTCTTCGGCCGCTTCGGCTACGACACCGATCCGAAACCGCATCCGCGCAATCTCACCCTCGGCTCATGGTGGGCGGAGATGGTGGAAATCCCCTGCATCGTCATGGGCGGCTCCGATATCGCCTCGGTCGTCGATGTCGCCGCGACCGGAGCGGAATTCGTCGCCCTGTCGGCAGCCATATTCGCGGACGGCATCGATCCGCGTGAGGCCGTCGCCCGCGCCAACGAGCTGCTCGACGGGCATGCGCCGCGCTTCAGGGACTGATACATGGCAAGGCGGCCCGTCCTCGTTGCAATGTTTCTGTACGCCGCTCTCGGCACAGCCGGCGCGTCCGGAACCACCATCGATCAGGACAAGGGCGACCGGCCCCTGCCCCAGCCGGCCACGACACAAGAACGCGACACCCTGCCCGATCTCGATCCGGCCCGCTTCGGCAAACGGCTCGACGACGCCTATGGCGCTTATCAGCGCGGCCTCTACAAGACCGCCTACAATCTGGCCCTGCCGCGCGCGCAGAATGGCGATCCGGCCGCGCAGACGCTGGTGGCCGAATTGCTGGCGCGCGGGCTTGGCGTTCCCATCAACGCCGGGGAAGCGGCGAAATGGTATGCGGCAGCGGCGGAGCGCGGCGTGCCTGAAGCCCAGTTCCAGTATGCGCTGATGCTTCTCGACGGCAATTTCGTGCCGAAGGACGAGAAGGAGGCCCATGCGCTGATGCAGGCGGCGGCCGAGGCAGGCAATGCGCTGGCCCAGTTCAACTTCGCCCAGCTTCTGGTCAGGGAGAACCCCAACGACCTGTCGAGGGCGGTGAGCTATTACGAGCGCGCTGCGGAAGCAGGCGTCGCCGACGCGCAATATGCGCTGGCGCAGGCCTACGCCAATGGCGTCGGCGGCAAGGAGCACGACGACGCGAAGGCTCGCGAATTGCTTGAAAAGGCCGCGCGGCAGAATTTTGACACCGCCCAGCTCGACCTCGCCCAGTGGCTGATCGAGGGACGTGGCGGCGAGCGTGACTACGGCAAGGGCTTCGGCTGGATGCAGGTGGCGGCGCGCGGCGGTAATGTGGCCGCGCAGAACCGGCTGGCCAAGCTCTACGTCGCCGCCCTTGGCGTCGATCCCGACCCGATCCTCGCCGCCGCCTGGTATATCGTGGCGCGCCGCGCCGGTCTCATCGACCGGGAGATGGAAGACTATCTGCAGGGCCTGACCGACAAGCAGTTGCAGGAAGCGGTGCAACGGGCGAACCGTCTCCCGTAGCAGCCACACGGCGTCACAGATCGGCGCAAGCAGGCCGCGGCGCGCCCTTTCTCTTGCGTCGGGCGGCGATTTGTGGTCTTGGAAGCGCCGACTGCCCGCCTTTCGCCGGCGACCATTCCAACAGATTCGGAGACCTTACCGACATGGCCCGCTCCGCCATAATCAACGTCATGGTTCAGGCTGCCATGAAGGCCGGCCGCTCGCTCTCGCGCGATTTCGGCGAGGTGCAGAACCTTCAGGTTTCGCTGAAGGGGCCGGGCGACTACGTCAGCCAGGCCGACCGCCGCGCCGAGGACATCGTTTTCACCGAACTTGCGAAGGCGCGTCCCGGCTATGCTTTCCTGATGGAGGAGCGCGGCGTCGTTGACGGCGACGACGACCAGCACCGCTGGATCGTCGATCCGCTCGACGGCACCACCAATTTCCTGCACGGCATTCCGGTTTTTTCGATCTCCATCGCGCTGGAACGCCAGGGCCAGCTGGTCGCCGGCGTCGTCTATAATCCGATCATGGACGAGCTCTACACCGCCGAGCGTGGCGGCGGGGCCTTCATGAACGACCGCCGATTGCGCGTCGCGGCGCGCACGAAGCTTTCCGACGCGGTGATCGGCTGCGGCATACCGCATCTGGGTCGCGGCCATCACGGCAATTTCCTGATCGAATTGCGCAATGTCATGGGTGAGGTGGCCGGCGTGCGCCGTATGGGCTCCGCCGCGCTCGATCTCGCCTATGTCGCCGCCGGGCGCATCGACGGCTACTGGGAAACCGGCCTTTCGGCATGGGATGTGGCCGCCGGGCTTCTGCTGGTGCGCGAGGCGGGCGGCTTCGCTTCCGAACCCGGTGGCGGACAGGACATGCTTGAAAGCGGCGATGTCGTGGCCGGCAACGAGGTCATCCACCGCGCGCTGGTCAAGACGCTGTCGAAGCCCGTCGCCTCACGCTGAAGCCATTGGAGCGCCCTTGCCGCGGCGGGCTGAACAGCCGCCGCATGGGCGCGTCGACCGGGGCTGTCGCCACCGCCACCAGAACCGAAAGCAGCGCCAGAACCGGCAGCAGCAACGCCTGCGGGATCAACGCGGGCGCGCCCGAGGCGACGAAGGCCATCACCAGCAGCCCGTGCAGCAGGTAGATCGCCAGCGAGCGTTCCCCGAGCCAGCGAAGCAGCGGCGGATCGCGCGGCACGAGCGCTGCGAAACCCATGGCCGCCCCGGCGCCGAGCAGCATCAGGCCAAGGCGGGCAAGTGCCGGATAGCTGGCGTCGGCAGCGCCGCTCGTATAGTCGCGGCTGCCGGTGAGCGCCCCCGGATTGAGGCCGAGTTTCCACCACGCCAGCACTGCGCCCACGCAACAGACGAACATAAGCGCGAACAAAAACGGGTGGCGCCGCGCGGTGGCCGCCAGTTGCTCGCCATACAGATGGCCGAACACGAAGAAGGGGAGGAAATAGAGCGTGCGTGAAACGCTGAGCGTATAGCCGACGCCATCGTCATAACCTGCGGCCATCGAGATGACGACGGCGACCACCAGCCCGGCCGGCGAGGCGAACAGCGGCAGCAGCAGCCGCCAGAAGATCATGCTGGCGATGAACCACAGCAGCCAATAGGGCGTGAACAGCGAATATTCGTACCAGCCCGTCAGCCTGCTCATGCCCGTATAGACGAACTGGAAGACGACCAGCGGCAGCACCAGCGTCCACACGATCTTGCTGTAGTCGCCGGCCTCAAGCCTCTCGCGGGCGAACATGCCGGACAGGAAAACAAAAAGCGGCATATGGAAAGAATAGATGCCGACATAGATGGATTGCAGAATTGGTGATCCCGATGACGGCTGCTCGATCAGGTGTCCGAAGACGACGAGCAATATACCTGCGCCCCTGAGGGCGTCCAGATGGGTGTTCCTGCTGTTTTTTACTGAACTCATAAGCCAAAGCGCGCATCTGCGTCTTTTCTCTCGAAAGCCCCGTCCGCCGTCACCGATTCGATTTATCCACCATAAGCTGGAGCGGGGCGACACTATGGCAAGCCTTTACCCGACCCCTTTCCAGGCAAGATCGCGCCGGGCGGCTTCCAATTTCGCCGGAATTCCGATTAGAGTTGCCGCGACGCGCGCAAACCAGATGGAAGACGCATGGCCCTGCTCAGATCGTTCGGCATTGGCGGCGGCTCGGATGTGCTGAGCTACGATCCCCACAAGCTCTCAAGCCCGCAGGTGTTCCTGCTCACCATGGTCATCTTCCTGGGGCTGGTGGGTTTCATCGCCATCATCCTCAGCCGGCAGATCCAGTCGGCCTTCGTCACCAATCCCGGCCTCAACGGCCTCATCCTCGGCGTGCTCATCGTGGGTATCCTGCTTGCCTTCGCGCAGGTCGGCCGGCTGTTTCGCGAAGTGCGGTGGGTGAACTCCTTCCGCGCCGGCGCCGAGACCACCAACCCGGTGCTGCTAGCGCCGATGCAGGCCATGCTCGGCCGCTCCGCCTCGATCGCCGTGTCGACCAGCTCCATGCGCACCATGCTCGATTCCATCGCCACACGTCTCGACGAGACCCGCGACACCTCACGCTATCTGGTCGGCCTGCTGGTGTTTCTCGGCCTGCTCGGCACGTTCTGGGGCCTGCTGCAAACCATCGGCTCGATCAGCGAGACCATCCAGTCGCTAGATCCCGGCACCGGCGATTCGGCCTCCGTGCTGGAAGCGCTGAAGCAGGGCCTTTCGGCCCCCCTCTCCGGCATGGGCACGGCCTTCTCGTCCTCGCTGTTCGGCCTTGCCGGCTCGCTGATCCTCGGCTTCCTCGACCTTCAGGCGGGTCGCGCCCAGAATCGCTTCTACACCGAGCTTGAAAACTGGCTGTCCTCGGTGACGGACCTGTCCTCCGATCTGGTCGGCCCCGAGAACGGGCGCGGCGCCGGCACCACCGACGAACTGCGCGCTCTTTCCGAACGCCTGCGCTCGCTTCAGGAAAACGGCGGCTCCAGCCCGCGCGTGGCGGCGGCCATGGCCAATCTGGCCGACGGCATCGCCGGCCTTGTCAAGAACATGCGCTCCGAACAGCAGATCATGCGCGACTGGGTGGAAGCGCAGTCCGACGAGCAGCGCGCCATGCGCGAGACGCTGGAGAAGATCGCCGAAGCCCTCAAGGCCCAGCAGGGAGTGAAGTAAAGTGGCTCTCGCCCGTGGCCGCCGCAGCTACCGCCACATCGACTACTGGCCGGGCTTCGTCGATGCGCTGTCGACGCTGCTGCTCGCCATCATGTTCCTGCTGTCGGTGTTCGTTCTGGCGCAATTCCTGCTCAGCCGCGAAATCTCCGGCAAGGACGAGGCGCTCAATCGCCTGAACGCCCAGATCAATGAGCTGACGCAGCTTCTGGCGCTCGAACGCGGCAATGTGCAGGACGCGCAGGATGCGCTGGCCAACCTCCAGGCCTCGCTGTTCGCCTCCGAGGCCGAAAAGAGCCGGCTTGAACAGTTGCTGGCCGCCGGCGAAGGCACGGGAAGCGCCGCGACCGCGCGCGCCGACGAGCTTGCGGGCGAACTGGACAGCGAACGCCAGCTCAGCCAGCGGGCGCTTTCGCAGGTCGAACTGCTCAACCAGCAGATCGCCGCCCTGCGCCGCCAGATCGCGGCGCTGGAACAGGCGCTCGACGCCTCGGAGGCGCGCGACCGCGAATCCAACACCAAGATCGCCGATCTCGGACGGCGGCTGAACGTGGCGCTGGCCCAGCGCGTGCAGGAACTGAACCGCTACCGGTCCGACTTCTTCGGACGCTTGCGCGAAATCCTGGCCGACCGCGAAAATATCCGCATCGTCGGCGACCGCTTCGTATTCCAGTCCGAGGTGCTGTTTCCCATCGGCTCCGACCAGATCAACGACGCCGGGCAGGTGGAGATGAAGAAGCTCGCCGACGCCATCATCGAATTGCAGAAGGAAATCCCGCCCGAGATCAACTGGGTGCTGCGTGTCGACGGCCACACCGACGATCGGCCGCTGTCCGGCACGGGGCGCTTCAAGGACAATTGGGAACTGTCGTCCTCCCGCGCCATTTCGGTGGTCAAGTTCCTCATCGCCAACGGGGTTCCGGCCAACCGGCTGGTCGCCGCCGGCTTCGGCGAATACCAGCCGCTCGATGAAACCGGCACGCAAGACGCCCGCGACCGCAACCGTCGCATCGAGCTGAAATTGACGGAGCGCTGATCCGGCGCTGTCCAGTCTCTTCCCGTCACTCTCCGTCAGCAGGAGTTTTGCATGTCGTTCCAGAAGCTCGATGATCTTTGCCGCCGCCTCGAAGCGCTCGAACATGCGCTCGCCATACTGGGCGCGGACGAGGCCACCCACATGGCGGTGGGTGGTGGCGAGAAGCGCGCCGAAGCCATGGCCGCGCTCTCCGGCATGTATCACCGGCACGCGACCGCGCCGGAGATCGCCGACTGGATCGAGGCCGCCGAAACGGAGGCGCTGAACGAGGACCAGACTGCGGCGCTTCGCGAGTTCAGGCGTCACCATACCAACCTCACCTGCCTGCCCGCCGACTTCGTCGAGCGCCAGACGGCGGCGCGCCTGCGCTGCGAACAGTTGTGGCGCGGCCTGCGCGCCAGGAATGACTGGACCAGCTTCCAGCCGGCGCTGGAGGGCGTGGTGACCCTCGTGCGCGAGGAAGCCGCCATGCGAGCGGATGTGCTCGGCCTCTCGCCCTATGACGCCCTCATGGAGCAATACGATCCCGGCAATCGCGCCGCCGACATCACGCCGGTCTTCGCGGAACTGAAGGCGTTCCTGAAGGATTTTGCGCCGCAGGCGCTTGAGGTTCAGGCCGGGCGGCTGGCCAAGCGCCCGCTAAAGCCGCTCTCCGGCAGCTATTCCATCGAGAAGCAGCAGGCGCTGGGCCTCGCCATGATGGAGGCGGTCGGTTTCGACCTGACGCGCGGGAGCCTTTCGGTCTCGCACCATCCGTTCTGCGGCGGCGTTCCCAGCGATGTGCGCATCACCACGCGCTATCGCACCACCGAATTCCTGTCCGCCCTGATGGGCATATTGCACGAAACCGGCCATGCGCTTTACGAGCAGAACCTGCCGCAGGACTGGTCGCACTGGCCGCTCGGCAAGGCGCGCGGCATGGCCATTCACGAAAGCCAGAGCCTGTTCGTGGAAAAGCAGATCGGCCGCAATCCCGCCTTCTGGCGCTGGGCCTTGCCGGTGGTGGACACCCATCTCGACGAAAACTGGTCGCTGGACGACATCCAGCCCCATGTCCATCATGTCGCGCGCGGGCTGATCCGCGTCGACGCCGACGAAGTGACCTATCCGCTGCATGTCATCCTGCGCTACGAGCTGGAGCAGGAGCTGGTTGCCGGGCGGCTGGAAGTGGCCGACCTGCCGGAAGCGTGGGACGCGCACATGCGCGACTATCTCGGGCTTTCGACCATCGACAATCCGGCCGACGGACCAATGCAGGACGTGCACTGGCCGGGCGGGGCCTTCGGCTATTTCCCATCCTATACGCTCGGAGCGATGATGGCGGCGCAGCAATGGGCGGCGCTGGTTCGCGACCATCCGGATACCGATGAAGCTATCGCCAAAGGCGATTTCTCCACCGCCAACGAATGGCGGCGCGACCGCATCTGGTCACAGGGCTCACGCTGGTCGACGCCCGCACTGATGGAGCGCGCCACGGGCGAAAAACTCGACGCAAGTCATTTCATCGCCCATCTGCAAAAGCGCTACGGGGGCTAATATCCCGAATCCGGAATTCGCATCGTTCGCACACGGCGTCGCGCGAATTTCAAATCCACCACGACAGGGGACGCTTTCCATGAACCTCACCAATCGGGACATCGAAGACCTCATCGCCTTCCGCCGCGAATTGCATCGCTTCCCCGAAATCTCCAACGAGGAGAAGGAGACGGCGAGGCGGGTCGTTTCCTTCCTTGCCGGCACCGGCGCGGACGAGGTGCTGACCGGGCTCGGCGGCCATGGCGTCGCCTTCGTCTACGACAGTGGCCAGCCCGGCATGACGGTTCTGTTCCGCGCCGAGCTGGATGCGCTGCCCATCGCCGAGATTTCCGACATTCCCCATCGCTCGACCGTCGAAGGCAAGGGGCACATGTGCGGCCATGACGGCCACATGGCGATCCTGGCGGCGACCGGCCGCCTGTTCGGCCGGCAGCGCCCGGCGAAGGGTCGCGTCGTGCTGATGTTCCAGCCTGCGGAGGAAACCGGAGACGGCGCAGCCGGCGTTGTCGCCGACCCGCGCTATGCGGCGATCCGCCCGGACTTCGCCTTCTCGCTGCACAATCTGCCCGGAACCCCGCTCGGCCATGTCCGGCTGCGCGAAGGGGTCGTCAACTGCGCCTCGCGCGGCCTTCGCATCACGCTGGAAGGCAGGACCGCCCATTCGTCGATGCCCGAGAGCGGAATTTCTCCGATGATGGCGGTGAGCCGGCTGACGCCGCGGCTGGCCGCACTGGGCGGCGGCGCTTTCACCAGCGACGACTTCGCCATGGCCACCGTCACCCATGTGCGCATGGGCGAGCCCGTGTTCGGCGTCGCCCCCGGCCATGCGGAAATCCGCGTGACCCTGCGCACCCGGCTCGACGCCCGCATGGCCGATCTGTGCGCCACGGCCGAAGCTCTGGTGCGCGAGGAGGCCGAACACCATGGTCTTCAGTGCGTCTTCGACTATCACGAGATATTCGTCGCCAGCCTGAACGAACCGGAAGCGACCGCGCATCTTGGCGCGGCGCTCGATGCCGAAGGCGTGCCTCACGACGGAGCGCAGTTGCCGATGCGCGCTTCCGAGGATTTCGGCGTCTTCGGCCACGCCTCGAAATCAGCGATGCTCTATCTCGGTTCGGGCGTCGAGCGGCCGAACCTGCACAATCCCGACTATGATTTCCCCGACGACCTGATCGCCATCGGCGCGCGCATCTTCATGCGAACCGCGCGCAATCTGCTGGGGTGACGGCCCTACTCGGCCGCATCCTCCAGCTTGCCTGTCTCGAATTGCAGGCGGGCAAGCTCGGCATAGAGCCCCCCCTTCGCAACGAGGCTGCGGTGGGCGCCTTCTTCCACGATACGGCCGTCATCCATGACGAGGATGCGGTCGGCTTCCAGAACTGTGGCCAGCCGGTGCGCTATGACCAGCGTGGTGCGCGCCTGCATCAGGCCGGCCAGCGCCTCCTGCACCAGCGTCTCGCTGGCGGCGTCAAGCGCGGAGGTCGCCTCGTCGAGCAGCAGGATCGGCGCGTCGCGCAGGATGGCGCGGGCGATAGCGATGCGCTGGCGCTGACCGCCGGAAAGCGTCACGCCGCGCTCGCCCACCTGCGTGTCGTAGCCACGCTCCAGCCTGAGGATGAATTCCTCGGCCTGCGCCGCGCGCGCCGCCGCCTCGATCTCGGCGTCCGAAACATCAGGCTGGCCGAAGGCGATGTTGTCGCGCACGCTTGCCGCGAAGATGGTGACGTCCTGCGGCACGATGGCCATGGACGCGCGCAGCGCCTGCGGATCGACTTCGCGCAGATCGACCCCGTCCACGCGGATCGCGCCGCCGTCGACATCGTAGAAGCGTTGAAGCAGGGAAAACACCGTGCTCTTGCCCGCACCCGAGGGGCCGACGACCGCCACCGTCTCGCCGGGCCGGATCGCGAAGGAAAGTTCATGCAGCGCGGAACGGTTGGGGCTTGCCGGATAGGCGAACGACACGCCCTCGAAGGCGATCTCGCCACGCGCCGGGACCGGCAGCGGTTTCGGATCGGCGGGGGCCTTGATGTCCGGCTCTTCAGCCAGGAGCTCCGTCAGCCGTTCGGCGGCGCCCGCAGCCTGCGAAAGCTCGCCCCACACTTCCGACAGAGCGCCGAGAGCGCCGGCTGCGAAGACGGAGTAGAGCAGGAACTGTCCGAGCGTGCCGGGGGACATGACGCCGCCCAGCACGTCGCGCGAGCCGAACCACAGCACCGCCACCACCGAGGTGAAGATGATGAAGATCGCGACGAACGTAAGCAGCGCGCGCGCCAGAATGGAGGCGCGGGCAGCCTCGAACGCCGCCTCCACCGCCGCCCGGAACCGGGCCGTGACCAGCCCCTCATTGGTGAAGGATTGCAGGGTGCGCACCGCGCCGATCTGCTCGCCGGCATAGGCGTTTGCGGTGGCCAGCATATCCTGTGCGGCGCGCGAACGCCCGCGCACCGAGCGCCCGAAGGCGACCAGCGGCACCACCACCAGGGGAATGGCGGCGATGACGAGGCCCGACAGTTTGGGGCTCGTCACCACCATCATGGCGAGCGCCCCGAACCCGAGGATGAGATTGCGCAGCGCGACCGAGGCGGTCGCCCCGACCGCCGACTTGATCTGCGTGGTGTCGGCGGCCAGGCGGGAAACGATCTCGCCCGACTGCACCCGGTCGAAAAAGGAGGGCGACAGCGTCGTCAGATGGGAGAAAACGTCGCGGCGCAGATCCGCCACCACCCGCTCGCCCAGTGTGATGACGAAATAATACCGGGCGGCCGACGCGAAGGCGAGCAGCGCGGCCATTCCCATGAGCATGATGAAATAATTGGACACGAAAGCGGTGTCGGCATGGGAAAAACCATGGTCGATCATGCGGCGCACCGCCAATGGCAGGGCAAGCGTCGTTACGGCGGCCAGAACCAGCGAGAACAGCGCCCCGACGACCAGTCCCCGGTAGGAGCCGATATAGGGGAACAGCCGCCGCAGCGGTCTCAGCGAGCGCCTGCGCGCTTCCGCGCCTTCGGATTGCGCCATGTTGCGGGTTCTCCTGCCCTTCGACCGCGACCATTATGCGTCGGTGCGACCTTGTGATTCAATTCCGGTTGATGTATAGGCTCGCCGACCGTTTCAGGGCCGCCGCTTTTGAATAGCTGCGGCTTCGAGTTTTTAAAAAGGGGCGCATCGCCGCAGGGCCGCCGTCCCCCCGAGACAGGACGAGAGCGATGAAGGCAGACATCCATCCCGATTACCACTCCATCAAGGTCGTCATGACCGATGGCACCGAATACATGACCCGTTCGACCTGGGGCAAGGAAGGCGACACGATGAACCTCGACATCGACCCGACCACGCACCCGGCCTGGACCGGCGGTCAGCAGACCCTGCTCGACCGTGGCGGCCGCCTGTCGAAGTTCAAGTCCAGATTCGCCAATCTCGGCATCTGATCAGGGCCAGCAGCCTGAACGAAAAACCCGCCTTCGAGGCGGGTTTTTTTATTGATACCGGATCGGTTCGCCCAAGAACCGGCATATATCAGCCATGCGGCTTGCGGTCGGAATGGCCAAGGTCGCGATCCGGGTCGATCACGTCGCGGACAAGTTGCTTGAGGCGGGCTGCGTCGGGAAAGCCTCCGTCGCGCTTGCGTTCCCAGATCAGCTCGCCCTGGCAGGTGATGGAAAAGACGCCGCCGACGCCGGGCGCCAGCGCCACCTCGCCAAGGTCGGGACCGAAGGTGGACAACAGCTCCTGCGCCATCCAGCCTGCACGCAGCAGCCATTGGCACTGCGTGCAGTACGTGATGACGATGCGGGGCTTGCCCTCCCCGGTCATGCCGCGCTGAGCTTGGCCAGCGTTTCTTCGTCGACCTCGAAATTGGCGTAGACGTTCTGGACGTCGTCGTCATCTTCAAGGACGCCAACCAGCTTCATCAGCGAGCGGGCACGGTCCTCATCGACCGGAATGGTGTTCTGAGGCTTCCAGATCGCCTTGACGGAGCTGGCTTCACCAAGGGCGCTTTCGAGCGTTTTGGAAACCTCGCCCATATCCTCGAACGCACAATAGATGGTGTGGGCCTCCTCGTCGGATTCCACATCCTCGGCGCCAGCCTCGATGGCGGCCTCCATGACCGCATCGGCGGAACCGGCAGAGGCCGGATAGACGATTTCGCCCACGCGATCCCACATGAACGAAACCGAACCGGTTTCACCCAGAGCGCCGCCGGCCTTGGTGAAGGCCGCGCGCACGTTGGAAGCGGCGCGGTTGCGGTTGTCGGTCAGCGCTTCCACGATAACGGCCACGCCGCCGGGGCCGTAGCCTTCGTAGCGCACTTCCTCGTAATTTTCGCCGTCATTGCCGGACGCCTTGTTGATGGCGCGCTGGATGTTGTCCTTGGGCATGGACTCGGCCTTGGCGTTCTGGATGGCCAGGCGCAGGCGCGGGTTCATGGCGGGGTCGGGCATGCCGGTCTTGGCGGCGACGGTGATCTCTCGCGCCAGCTTGGAAAACATTTTTGAGCGCATCGCGTCCTGACGGCCCTTGCGATGCATGATGTTCTTGAACTGTGAATGGCCGGCCATGGGACTCCTTGATGCTTGGCGGCGTCCGTATCGCGGCGGGCCTCAACGCCCGGGATCGGACCTCATTGTCTGATAAAGCATCGGGTGGTCCGCAAGCCGGATTCCGCTTGGGAGAACCGATGCCGGAATGGCCGGGTTATAGAGAAACCATCGCAATTCGTCCAGCCGGACCGCCCTGTCCCGTCGCGAAAACGTGACTGGCGGTGCCGCCCGGCCGAAAGCGTCAGAGCGTCCTCTGTACGCCCGAAAGGACGTACGGCGCTGCACGCGCCGCGCATCGTCAGCGCTGTGCGCCGCCGCTCTTTGCTTTCGCGTTGCGCCGTCGGGCCAGCATGTTGAGACCCTCGACCATCGCCGAGAAGCCCATGGCGGCATAGATGTAGCCCTTGGGCACATGGTAGCCCATGCCATCCGCGATCAGCGTCATGCCGATCATGAGCAGGAAGCCGAGCGCCAGCATGACGATGGTCGGGTTCTTCTCGATGAAGGCCGACAGCGGGTTGACGGCGAGCAGCATCACCGTCACCGCCGCGATCACGGCAATGTACATGATCGCGATTTCATCGGTCATGCCGACGGCGGTGATGATCGAGTCGATCGAGAAAACCAGATCGAGCAGCAGGATCTGGAAGATGGCGCCGCCGAGCGAGAGCTGGACCGTGCGACCGATCATCTGACTCTTGTCGGCGTCCGGATCGACCGAATGGTGGATTTCCCTCGTCGCCTTCCAGACGAGGAAAAGACCGCCGGCGATCAGGATGAGGTCGCGCCACGAAAAAGCGTGGTCGAACAGCGTGAAGAGCGGAGCGGTGAGCTTCACTATATAGGAAATCGTCGCCAGCAGCAGCAGGCGCATGATGAGCGCCGCGCCTATGCCAAGCGTGCGCGCCCGGGCCCGGTGCTCCTGCGGCAACTTGTTGGTCAGGATGGAGATGAAGATAAGGTTGTCGATGCCGAGAACGATTTCCAGCACCACCAGGGTGAACAGCGCGACCCATGCGGTCGGATTGCTCAACCAGTCGAAATGGTCGGCGATAACGTCCAGCATGCGGGCGACGGTCTCCATCGGAAAGGTCGCAACAAACTAGGCGTCGGGCAGCCTGCCTTCAATGTGCCGGGGGAGATTTTTTTGAACCGGGCGCATCAAGCCCAGAAAGACGGCGCCGCTTCCTCCAGTCTCGGCCCGCGCCGGAACGGCGCGATCCTTTCGGCCAGCCCGGTGCGGTCGGAGATGTCGACGCCGACGCCGCACAGCGTGGCCGGACCATTGGCCGCCTCGAAACGGCCCTTCGGCACCTTGGAGAGAAAGCGGTTGAGCGGCTCTTCCTTGTCCATGCCGAGTGAGGAATCGTAATCGCCGCACATGCCGGCATCGGAAATATAGGCGGTGCCGCCGTTGAGGATCTGGTGATCGGCGGTCGGCTGATGGGTGTGGGTGCCGACCACGAGCGAGGCGCGCCCGTCGACGAAATGGGCGAAGCACATCTTCTCGCTGGTCGCCTCGGCGTGGAAGTCGATCACCACGGCGTCGGCCTGCTCACCCAGCGGACAGGCCGCCAGTTCCTGCTCGCCGGCCTGAAACGGGTCGTCCAGCTCGGGATGCATGAACACGCGCCCCATGATGTTGGCGACCATGACCCGCGCGCCGTTGCGGGCCACATAGAGGCCCGCGCCCCTGCCGGGCGTGCCCCTGGGGAAGTTCGCCGGCCGCAGGAAGCGGTCCTCGCGCGGCGCAAAATTCAGCGCGTCGCGCTGATCCCAGACATGGTTGCCGGTGGTCACCACATCGGCCCCCGCCTCGATGGTGGCGTGGAATATCTGTTCGGTGATGCCGAAACCGCCAGCCGCGTTCTCGCCATTGACGATGACGAAATCGAGCCGGAAATCCGAGATGAGGCCGGGAAGCTGTTGCCAAACTGCCGTACGGCCGGACTTGCCGACCATGTCGCCGAGAAAAAGAAGTCGCATGAAAGGGTTCTTAGAGCATTTTGCGCTCAGGTGGAATCACCTGAAGGCGCATAAATGCGGCCAAAACAGACAGTTGCGTCGAACCTGAAAGGGGAACCGGGTCTTTAGAGCATGTCGCCCGAAAGCGGAAACCGGTTTCGGGGCACCGACATGCGTAAGAACAAGTACTTAAAGCATGGGGGCGAATCGGAAAGATCGCGACGCGCTTCAGCGAATTCGCTCCTGCCGCCACCGGCTGTCAGGGGAGGCGGGATCGGGCCTATCGGCCTTGCGGAAGCTGCGCAGGCCGCTTTCGGTGAGCACTTCGTCCAGCGCGACGTCGTGGCCCTCCTCCGGCACATGCTCCACCTCCTGACAATCGAACGCCGTGCCGATCAGGCGCGGTTTCAGCGCTCTTGCATGCATACGCGCCACCGCGCGGTCGTAGTGGCCCGCGCCGTAGCCCAGCCGATGGCCGCGCGAATCGAAAGCCGCCAGGGGCAGGAGGATGATTTCCGGATCGAGCACTGCAGCCTGCGGTCCTGGTCCGGTCGTGCCGAAGCCGGTCCGCACAAGTTCCGCGCCGCGTGCAAGTTCCCGAAACACGATCGTTTCCCTGTCCAGCACGGCCGGCACGCACAGCCGCGCGCCCTTGTCGCGCAATGCGGCCATCAGCGGCCTGAGATCGATCTCCGAGCGGATTGGCAGGAAGCCGGAGATGATCGCGCCCGGCGTGAAGTCGATGGCCTGCACGCCAATCTCGGCCACCCGCAACGCCAGTTCGATGCGCAAGGTGGCGTCCAGCACATCGCGCCGGGCCAATGCTTCGACTCGAACGGAATTCTTGTGTTGTTTGGCAGGCGTCATGCGCGGACCATGCGGGAGAACAGGATGCGGCGGGGTTTCGACTGCGACATTCGATGACGGGAACCGCAACGTCCATGGAACGCGGGATACGCGACGTGGATGGAAGGTGACGGTCCACGCGACCGGTGGAGAAGTCGATCCCGGGAACCTACAAAGTAGGTGGGCGCCATATGTCCGGGCCCACGGGCCCGGCCAGGGACAGCTCCCTTCGAGATCGATAAGGCCCCGGGGAATGTCTCTCCTGCCGCGAAGCGCAGACCGTCCCCATCAATATAGGGCTAACCGTGCCGCCGCGCCAGCGCCGCCATGCATCTGATCGTCGAAAGCCGAAACTTTCCGCGAAGCCCCTTCCCTTGGCAGGTCGACACGGATTGGCTACACACCTGCGCAACCTCGCTGGGAAGGAAGAGCATGCGCTTCGAAGGCACCTCGGCCTATGTCGCCGACAAGGATCTGATGGTGGCGGTCAACGCCTCCATCGCACTGGAACGGCCGCTGCTGGTCAAGGGCGAGCCGGGCACCGGCAAGACCGAACTGGCGCGGCAGGTGGCGTCGGCTCTCGGGCTGGACCTGATCGAATGGAACGTGAAGTCGACCACCAGGGCCCAGCAAGGCCTGTACGAGTATGACGCCGTCTCGCGCCTGCGCGACAGCCAGCTCGGCGACGACCGCTTCAACGACATCGGCAACTATATCCGGCGCGGCAAGCTGTGGGACGCTTTCGCCGCGGACAAGAAGGTCGTGCTCCTCATCGACGAGATCGACAAGGCCGATATCGAGTTCCCCAACGACCTGTTGCAGGAACTCGACCGCATGGAGTTCTTCGTCTACGAGACCGGCGAGACGATCCGCGCCGTCCAGCGCCCCATCGTCATCATCACCTCCAACAACGAGAAGGAACTGCCCGACGCTTTCCTGCGCCGCTGCTTCTTCCACTACATCCGCTTCCCCGACATCGAGACGCTGGCGCGCATCGTCGAGGTGCATTATCCGGGCATCAGGAAGCGGCTGGTCGAGGCGGCGCTGGCCCAGTTTTTTGAGATCCGCGAGGTGGCGGGCCTGAAGAAGAAGCCTTCCACCTCCGAGGCTCTGGACTGGATCAGGCTGCTTGTGACCGACGACGTGGCGCCCGAGGATTTGCGCGGCGAAGCGAAGAACGCCTTGCCGCGCCTGCACGGCGCGCTTTTGAAGAACGAGCAGGATGTGCATCTGTTCGAGCGCCTCGCCTTCATGGCAAGGCGCAACGCCTGAGCAGAAGGGGCTCAGGCCGCCAGCGGCCGGCTCCAGCGCAACACAATCAACCGGTAGGGAATGAGCGCGAAGACGGCGATCGCCAGCTTCACCGCAAAATCGCCCGCCGCCCAGGACAGCCAGCGCACAACCTCTGTGGAGAAGGCGCCCATCAACGGAGCCGGTTCCAGCGCAAAGGGTTCGTTCGGACCGAGGAAGGCGAAGGCCGGCGCGAAGGCGACCGAGAAGAACACCAGCGTGTCGAGCACCGAACCGGCCAGCGTGCCGAAGATCGGCGCGCGCCACCAGCTTTGCCGGCGCAGCCGGTTGAACACGGCGACATCAAGAAGTTGCGCGGTGAGGAAGGCGGCTCCGGAAGCGCAGGCGATGCGCACCAGCCTTGCCGCCGCCGTGTCGAATTCGATCAGGCCGAGCTTGTAAAGCAGCGGCGGGCTGAAGATGGAGCAGATGACCGCCGCCATGAAGCCGACGAAGACGATACGCCGCGCGACCGCCGGGCCGTAGCGGCGGTTGGCGAGATCGGTGACGAGGAAGGCGAAGGGATAGCTGAACGCGCCCCAGGTCAGCACGTCGGCGAGCGACAGGCCGGCAATGTCCACATCGAGCGGGAACTGCACAAGCACATTCGACGCCACGACGACAAGCGCCATGGCGGCCACGAAAGGCAGGTAACGGAGAAGGAAACTCATTTTTTTATCCTGGGTGATGGAACCAGTGCAGCGCCAGCTATGAAGCGGCGCTGCGCAAGATCAGGATCAGGCTGCCGCCTGCTCAGCCGACTTCTTGGCGATCTGCTTCTTCAGCAGGCGCGCGCGCTGGGAGAGCTCGTCCTCGACGGCCTTGGTCAGGAAAGCGTCGAGGCCGCCGCGATGCTCCACCGTGCGCAGGGCGGCGGCGGAGATGCGCAGACGCACGTTCTGGTTCAGCGCCTCGGAAATGAGCGTGACGTTCACCAGATTCGGCAGGAAGCGGCGACGGGTCTTGTTGTTGGCGTGGCTGACATTATTGCCAGTCTGGACGCCTTTGCCGGTAAGTTCGCAAGCGCGGGACATGATTGCACCCTTCAATTCTTGTTCCGGCCAAACTCCCGGTGCCCGCGCCATATGGCGCGCGGTCTCCAGCAGGCGGCCTAAAGGAAAGTCGGCGTTCCATAGTGGCATTTGGCGGGGGCGTCAAGCACAAGCTCGCTCCGACACGGCAAACGGTTTTCTTATAAAGGCCGGAATTGACCCTATATGCAAACGGAAAGGGACACGCCGCGCTTGGCCGCTCATGCATCAGGAACATAGCCATGACTTCCCCGCTATCTCTCAGGCTCGCCGTCACAGCCCTTCTGTTGCCGGCGCTTGCGCCTTCAGCCGCGACAGCCGCTTCGCCGCAAACCTTCAATGGCGACTACAGCATCACCTATCTGGGGCTGCCGGTGGCGCGCGCAGCCATCAGGAGCGTGTATGACGGCCGCGACTACAACATCAGCGGCTCCGTCAACAGCGCCGGTCTCGGCCGCATTTTCGACGACACCAGGGGCTCCCTCACCGCCACCGGCCGAATTACCGCAAACGGCCCGAGCCCGCGCGCCTTCCGCGCCGAATATGTTTCGGCCAGGAAGCCTTCGCTCGTCGATATAAGCTTCGCAGATGGCGCGGTCGCCTCCACCGAGATCAAGCCGAAACCGAAGAAGCGCGGCAAGGACTGGGTGGCGCTGGACAAGGGGCATTTGCGTCAGGCGATCGACCCCATCGCCTCCACCATGGTGCGCGCCGACACCATCGATCAGGTGTGCGGACGCACGGTGAAGATGTACGATGGCGAGATACGCGCCGACCTCAGGCTCAGCTTCGCCTCGAAGGGCGATATTTCGGTGAAGGGCTACAAGGGCCCCACAGTGACCTGCCGCATGAATTTCCAGCCCGTCGCCGGCTACCGGCAGGGCAAGAAGTCTCTGGACTATCTGAAAAACCGCAGCCGCATCATGGTCACGTTTGCGCCGGTCGGCGAGACCGGTGTATATGCCCCCATCTATGCGACGATCGGCACCCAGATCGGGACGATCACCGTCAGAGCGCACCGCTTCGAAACCGCGAAATAGGCGGCCATTCCGCCGAAGCGACTTGCACGCGAAGGGATTATCGGGGGGATACGGATGGGAAGGGCAACCCTGATCGGCTTTTCGGCTGTCGCCATGTGGGCGCTGCTGGCCCTGCTGACCGACGCTTCGGGCGCGGTGCCGCCGTTCCTGCTTTCGGCCATCACCTTCGCCATCGGCGCCGGCGTCGGGCTCGCCGCGCGCCTGTTCACGCCGCAGCCGCAGCAGAAAATCCGCATTCCGCCGCAGGTGTGGATGATCGGCATCGCCGGCCTGTTCGGCTATCACTTCTTCTATTTCACCGCACTGCGCAACGCGCCGGCGGTGGAAGCCAGCCTCATCGCCTATCTGTGGCCGCTGCTGATCGTCATCGGCTCGGCGCTGATGCCGGGCGAGCGTCTGGCATGGAACCATGTTGCCGGCGCCCTGCTCGGCCTTGCCGGAACGTTCCTCATCGTCACGCGCGGCGGCGGGCTTTCCTTCGACGCCAGCTATGCCTTCGGCTATGCCATGGCCGGCGTATGCGCGCTGGTCTGGTCGGCCTATTCGCTGCTGTCGCGCCGTTTCCCCTCGGTGCCGACGACGATCGTGACGTGGTTCTGCGCGGCGACCTCGGCGCTGTCGCTGGCCTGCCACCTGATGCTTGAGGAAACGGTTCTTCCCGCCGATGTCGGCCAGTGGCTGGCCGTTCTCGGCCTCGGCCTGATGCCGGTGGGCGCGGCCTTCTATGCGTGGGACATCGGCGTGAAGCGCGGCAACATTCAGGTGCTGGGCGCCGCCAGCTACGCAGCACCCCTGCTGTCCACGCTGATATTGATCGTCACCGGCTTCGCGGAACCGTCGCTGCGCATCCTCGCCGCCTGCGCGCTGATCACCGGCGGCGCGGTGCTGGCGGCAAAATCGCTGCTGTTCGGCAGAAAAATCCCTGCCAGGGTTTAGGCCCCCGCGATCTAAGCATTGTCCTTGCGCCGGCGGATTTCGGCGAACACCTCGACATCCGCCGCGTTTTCCATGCCCAGCCGCCTGCGGATCGCCGCATCGGCCCAGCGCAGGAACGGATTGGTTTCCAGCTCCGCGCCGATTGTGGTCGGAAGCGTGGCTTTGTCTTGCGCCCGCAGCGCCTCGACCTCTTTCATCCGCGCCTGCAAGGCGGCGTTGTCCGGATCGACGCTCAGCGCGAAACGGGCGTTGGCCAGCGTATATTCATGGCCGCAATAGATCGTGGTTTCGGCAGGCAGCGCCGCCAGCCTCGTCAGCGATTTGAACATCACCGGCGGCGGGCATTCGAACAGGCGGCCACAGCCCAGCGCAAACAGCGTGTCGGCGGTGAACGCCAGCTTCGACTGCGGCAGGTGATAGCTGACATGGCCCGCCGTATGGCCCGGCGTGGCGATCACCTCGATGGTCTCGCCGCCAAAGGGAATGCGCGACCCGTCTTCCACCGTCTCGTCAATGCCGGGAATCCTGTCCTTTTCGGCCTCCGGCCCGATGATGCGCAACCGGAAGCGCTCCTTCAGCGCCAGATTGGCCGCGACATGATCGCCATGATGGTGGGTGACGAACAGGCGCGACGGCGTCCAGCCGGTGCGCTCGATGGCGGCGAGGATCGGCGCTTCCTCGGGCGCGTCGACCAGCGCCACCTCGCCAGTGCCGGAATCGCGCAGCAGCACGCCGAAATTGTCCTGCCGACACATGAACTGTTCGATCTCGATGGCCATGCGCAAACTCCTCCTGAGCTTCAGACATAGGTCGTGCGACACCGCCTGTCACCCCATCGGAGTTTGGCGGCTTTGTTGAAGTCGCCCCGCACAAGGGCTACCGTCTGGCGGCAACTCGCACGACAGGCTTTCCATGCATTCCGACATTGTCGACCTGCGCTCTTTCTATGCCTCGCCGCTCGGCCGCCTTGCCGAACGCTCGATCACCATGGCGCTGTCGTCGATCTGGGCGCCGGTGCCGAACGAGCGGCTGGTGGGACTGGGCTATGCGCTGCCCTGGCTGGAACGGTTCGGCTCGGACGCCGAGCGCGTCTTCGCCTTCATGCCGGCCACGCAGGGGGCCGTGATATGGCCCCCGACCGGGCCGGCGTCCACCGCGCTGGTGTTCGACGAGGAACTGCCGCTGATGGATTCCTCCATCGATCGCATGCTGCTCGTCCATTCGCTGGAACATGCGGAAAACCCGCGCGAGACGCTGAACGAGATCTGGCGGGTATTGTCGCCGGCCGGCCGCGTCGTCATCGTCGTGCCGAACCGGCGTGGCATGTGGGCTCGTTTCGAGCACACACCCTTCGGCACCGGCCGGCCCTATTCGCGCGGACAACTCGGCGAACTTCTTAGGGAAGCGAACTTCACGCCGGCGGCATGGTCGGACGGGCTGTTCTTCCCGCCCTCGCGCCGGCGCTTCGTGATGCGCCTGCACGGCCTGTTCGAGCGTGGCGGCCGCTGGCTGTGGCCGATCTTCTCCGGCGTCATCGCCGTTGAAGCGCAGAAGCGCCTGTATCAGGGCATACCGGTGGCGCAGCGCGCCTCCCGCCGTGTCTTCGTGCCGGTGCTGTCGCCGCAGGGCGCGCCAAGCCTTGGCATGCGCTTCAGCGCCAAGCCGACCCGCCCCAGGCCGGACGCAAAGCAGACCTGACTGATGGCCGCCCCGAAAGGAGCTGGCTCGGCGTCACCAGATCAACAGGCGTGGTCCGTCAGCTCCGGTGGCCGACCTGCTCCAGATCGAACTCGGTGGTCTGGTAGACCTGGTTCAGCCAGTTGCCGAACAGCAGATGCGCATGCGAGCGCCAGCGGTTAAGCGGCGGCCGGGACGGATCGTTGTCGGGATAGTATTCATGCGGCACCTCGATGGCCGAGCCTGCGGCGACGTCCCGGTCATATTCCTCTTTCAACGAAGTCGAATCATATTCGATATGGTTGAACATGTAGAGCCGGTTGCCGGCCGGCTCCGACAAAAGGCACGGACCGGTGACATCCGATTCCATCAGCAGATCGAGGCCGACGCCAGCCGGAATGTCGCTGCTGCGCACCTCCGTCCAGCGCGATACGGGCACCGCGAAATCGTCGGAGAAACCGGCGAGGTAGGGTGAGGCCGGGGCATCGTTGCGGTGGCGATAGACGCCGAACGCCTTCTTCGCCAGCGTGTATTTCGGGATGCGGTGGAAATGCCATGCGGCCGCCATCGCCCCCCAGCAGATGAAGAAGGAGGAATGGACGTTGCCGGTCGTCCAGTCGAGGATCTGCTCCAGCTCTTTCCAGTAATTGACCTCTTCGAAGGGCAGCAGCTCGATCGGCGCGCCGGTGATGATGAAGCCGTCGAACTTGCGGTCCCGCACCTCGTCCCATGTCTGGTAGAAGGAGATCAGGTGCTCCTCCGATGTGTTCTTGGCCTTGTGGTTGCCCACCCGCACCAGCGTCAGCTCGACCTGGAGAGGCGAAGCGCCGAGCAGGCGGGCGAACTGCGTCTCCGTACGGATCTTGTTCGGCATCAGGTTGAGCAGGCCGATCTGCAAGGGGCGGATATCCTGCCTGAGCGCCGTGCGCTCGTCCATGATCGACACGCCCTCGCGTACGAGCACCTCGCGGGCAGGGAGCTGATCGGGGATCTTGATCGGCATCGGACAAGCTCCAAAACAAAAGACCGGCGGCGAAATCGCGACCGGTCCCGACATGGCTGTCAGCCTCGGCCTTTTTTAGCGACTTCTTTAACGTGGCTGCAAGCCGACCGGCCAAATCACCACGGAACGGATTTCTATCTAGGACCGGGTATCGTTCGCGTCAATGCTCTGCGCCAAGCCTTCACCCTCGACATTGCCGTTTGCGGCGGGTATTTCCGTGCATCTCGCCGGAAATTTACGGCCTTCCAATGGATTTCGAATCATGACCACGGCACAAGAACAGTCTCGTCCCCATCCCCGCGCCGGCATTCTGGACATCGAGGCTTATGTGCCGGGCAAAAGCGCAGCGCCCGCCGGCGTGAAGCTGCACAAGCTGTCCGCCAACGAAAACCCGCTTGGCGCTTCTGCGAAGGCGATCGAGGCTGCGCGCGAGGTGGCGGGCCGGCTGGAATTCTACCCGGACGGCTCGTCCACGCCCCTGCGCGAGGCGATTGCCGAGGCCCACGGGCTGAATATGGCCAACCTCATGTGCTTCAACGGCTCGGACGAGGCGCTGGCGCTGCTGTCGCGCATCTATCTCGCCCCCGGCGACGAGGCGATCTACCCGCAATATGGCTTCCTCGCCTATCGCATCGCCATCATGGCGGCGGGCGCAACCCCGGTCGTGGCTCCGGAGAAGGACGAGCGCGTCGATGTCGATGCGATCCTGGCCAGCGTCACGGACAGGACGCGCATGGTGTTCCTCGCCAATCCCGCCAACCCCACCGGCACCTACATTCCCTTCAACGAGGTAAAGCGCCTGCACGCCGGCCTGCCCGGGAACGTCATGCTGCTGCTCGACGCCGCCTATGCCGAATATGTGCGCCGCAACGACTATGAAGCCGGCGTCGAGCTGGTGGCCGGAGCGGAAAACGTGGTCATGACCCGCACCTTCTCAAAGGCTTATGGCCTCGGCGGCGCGCGCATAGGCTGGATGTATGCGCCCGCCCACATCATCGACGCCCTCGAGCGCGTGCGCGACGCCTTCAACGTGACCGCAACGGCCATCGCCGCCGGCGCAGCCGCCGTGCGCGACCGCGCCCACGTCGAGCATTCGATAGCCCACAACGAGATCTGGCTGCCCTGGCTTACCGCAGAACTGACCGCGCTTGGGCTCAGGGTGACGCCCAGCGTCACCAATTTCATTCTCGTTCATTTTCCGGAGAACGGCGAGCATTCGGCTTCGGCCGCCGACGAGTATCTGACCGCGCGAGGGTATATCCTGCGGCGCGTTGCAGGCTACGGTTTTCCCAACGCGCTGCGGATGACAGTCGGAACCGAAGAAGCCAACCGCGGCGTCGTCGCCGCACTGACCGAATTCCTGAAAAGTTGAGAAAATGTCCGAACCCCTTTTTGAGAAGGTCGCCCTTGTAGGCATCGGCCTGATCGGCTCGTCCCTCGCCCGCGTCATCCGGCGAAACAACCTCGCCGGCCATATCGCCATCTCCACACGCAGCCCCGATACGCTGAAGCGGGCTGAAGAACTCGGCCTCGGCGACAGCTACGCCACGGATGCCGCACATGCGGCGCGCGACGCCGATCTCGTCATCGTCTCCGTGCCGGTCGGCGCTTCCGAGGCCGTGGCGAAACAGATCGCGCCAGCGCTAAAGGAGGGCGCGATCCTCACCGATGTCGGCTCCACCAAGACCTCGGTGATCACGCAGATGCAGCCGCATGTGCCCGAAGGCGTGCATTTCATTCCCGGTCACCCGCTGGCCGGTACGGAAAAATCCGGTCCCGACGCCGGATTCGCCGAGCTGTTCGAGAACCGCTGGTGCATCTTCACCCCCCTCCCCGACACCGATCCCGACGCGCTGGAGAAACTGTCGGAATTCTGGCGGCGTTGCGGGGCCAACATCGACACCATGGACGCCGCGCATCACGACATGACGCTGGCCATCGTCTCGCATTTGCCGCACATCATCGCCTACAACATCGTCGGCACCGCCGACGACCTGCAGACGGTGACGAAATCGGAAGTCATCAAATATTCCGCTTCCGGTTTCCGCGACTTCACCCGTCTGGCGGCGTCGGACCCGACCATGTGGCGCGACGTGTGCCTGCACAACAAGGACGCCATTCTCGAAATGCTGGCGCGTTTCTCCGAAGACCTTGCCTCGCTGCAAAGGGCGATCCGCTGGGGCGACGGCGAGAAGCTGTTCGACCTGTTCACGCGCACCCGCGCCGTGCGCCGCTCGATCATTGAGGCCGGACAGGAAGTCGATGCGCCGAACTTCGGCCGTCAGGCGGTCGAGCATCCGGCCAAGTCCTGACGACCATCACTGCCCGAAAAAGACCCGGCCTGCCATGCATGCCGGGTCTTCCGCTGTTCAATCCAGCGGCTCGATCCTGCCCAGCGGAATGAAGCCCAGCGTGGCGGCGCCCTTGACGATCCTGAGCGGCAGCGCCGGCTGCTTGCCCATCATCGCGAGCGCGCCGAAACCCTGCCTTATCTGCCGCGCCTGTTCCGGGATCGCTGTGGCCAGGACCTCGGCCACGGCTTCCGGGTTGGTCACGCGTATCATCAGATCGCCGTCGATCAGGCCGTCCTCGTCGATGGAAGCGGGTCCCGAAACGGAAATGGCGGCCTCACCTGAGGATAGCTGGAGCCTGGTGATGTCGAACGCATGGCCGCGCAGGCTGCGCGGGTTCGCCCGAAGCAGCGTCACGCCGTTCTTCAGCCGCGCCTCGCCCGCTCCGTCGAGCGAAGGCAGGTTGCGGCCCTCCAGCGCATCGGCGGTGATGTCCAGTTCCGCGAAGCTGCCGCGATAGAGCAGATCGTCGCCATCCGGCCACAGGTCGAGCGCAAGATCGGTCACGTTGAACAGCGGAACGGGCTCGTTGTCATCCGGATCGGTCTGGCCGGAAAGCCCCTGCGCCGTCAGCGTCATCTGGCCGGGCATCGACCGCCACAGGCCGGCGCGAATGTCGAGCTGGTCCCAGTCCAGCCACAGTGGCGCGAGACCCGGCGCCAGCATGCGCAGCGGCCCGCGCATCGTCACGTCTGCCACCAACGGATTGAAGATGCTGGTGCTGGCCTCCAGCGCCCCCGTCGTCGCGGCTATTCCCTTCGCGTCGTCCTGATAGGCAAGCCCGTTGCACAGAACGGCAAGCTTCAGCGGATAACCCTCGACGCGCAGCCGCGCGCAATCCGAGCGGACGCCTCGCCCGGAGAGGTCGGCGATCATCTGCCGCGCTTCGTCCCTGATGCGGTCGGCCAGATAGAACCAGCCGGCGCTGTAAAGCCCGAACAGGGCGGCCAGAAAAATCAGAAGCCACGGCAACCCTCGCCGCCGTTTCGGTTGCGCCTCATCACTTGACGTCATGCCGCCGCTCTCGCTACCCCGTTGATGCGAGGGAATGGGCCCTCACGAAAATGGCCGGCGCGATTGCGGCCGCGCCCGACTCTGGTGTTGGGATATGGGCGATTTTTGGGTTTTTGGCTATGGCTCTCTGATCTGGCGTCCGGGTTTCGACTATGTCGAGGCGCGTCGGGCTCGCCTGCACGGCTATCGCCGCGCGCTGTGCATCTATTCCTTCGTCCATCGTGGCACGCCTGACCGGCCCGGCCTCGTTCTCGGGCTGGATCGTGGCGGCTCCTGCGTCGGCATGGCTTTCAGGGTGGAGCACACGGCGCGCGAGCAGGTCATCGCCTACCTGCGCGAGCGCGAGCAGGTCACCGGCGTCTATCTGGAGCGGATGCTTCCCGTGCGGCTGGAAGATGGCGCGCGCGCCGATGCGATCGCCTATGTGGCCGACCGCGGGCACAGCCAGTATGCCGGCGCGCTGGACGAGACGGCCGCAGCCGCCATGGTGCGCGGCGCTTCAGGCCATTCGGGACCGAACGAGGATTACGTGGCGAACACCGTGCGCCATTTGCAGGCGCTCGGCATTCGTGACCATTGGCTGGAAGAAGTGGACCGTCGAATTGCGCGATAGGGATCGTCATTGGCAATTCGCGTCACTGCACTATGTTCAGCCCGGCGCCGGCCTGTGTTGCCGGCGATTCCTGAAGGGAGACTGATTTGCAAAAGAGAACGCTCGGCCGCACCGACCTCAAGATCACGCCGCTGGTCTTCGGCGGCAACGTCTTCGGCTGGACTGCGGATGAAAAGACCTCTTTCGATCTGCTCGACCGCTTCGTCGACGCCGGGCTTGACGCCATCGACACGGCCGACGTCTATTCGCGCTGGGCGCCGGGCAATTCAGGGGGCGAGTCCGAAACCACCATCGGCAACTGGCTGAAGAAAAGCGGCAAGCGCGACAAGGTGGTGATCATCACCAAGGTCGGCTCCGACATCGGGCAGGGCCGCGTCGACCTGTCGCCCGCGCATATCGAAAAGGCCGTGGAGGCGTCGCTGAAGCGCCTGCAGATTGACGTGATCGACCTCTACCTTTCGCACTGGCCGGACCCGACCGTTCCCCATGCCGAGACACTGGGCGCTTACCAGCGGCTGATCGAGAAGGGCAAGGTGCGCCATATCGGGGCCTCCAATCTGGACGCCGGCCAGATGAAGGCCGCGCTCGACGCCGCCGACCATCACAGCCTGCCGCGCTACGAAGTGCTCCAGCCGGCCTACAACCTATACGACCGCAGCGAATTCGACGGCCCGCTGCGCGACCTGTGCGTGGCCAGGGGCGTCGGCGTCATCAGCTATTACGGGCTGGCCAAGGGATTCCTGTCCGGAAAGTACCGCAGCAAGGCCGATCTGGGAAAAAGCACGCGCGGCAGCGGCGTCGCGCCCTATCTCAACGAGCGCGGCATGCGCATCCTCGCCGCACTCGACGAGGTGTCGGCGAACCATGCCGTCACCCCGGCGCAGGTGGCGCTGGCATGGATCATGGCGCGGCCTGGCGTTACTGCGCCTATCGCCTCCGCGACCTCGCTGGAGCAACTCGAAAGCCTGATCGGCGCGGTCTCGCTGAAGCTTTCCGACGCCGACATGAAAAGGCTGGACAGCGCCAGCGCTCCCTGAATCTCAGCCCGGCCCGACGCCCAGCTCCTTCAGCCGCTTCGCGGCGGTGGGCGGCATGGGCGGCGGATTCGGCGCACCCGCGGCCTCGATGAGCAGTTCATCGCAGGCCGCTTCGGTTTCGCTCACCAGCCGGCGCATGAACTCTTCCTTGTCCAGTCCCGCCGGTATGGGCCTGAGGAAGCGCGCTTTGATGGTTCCGGGATAGCGCAGGAACTTGCGGCGCGGCCAATAGAGCCCCGCGACATGGGCGACCGGCACCACCGGCACGCCGAGCTGGCTGTAGAGCTCGACAATGCCCCATTTGTAATTCGGCACGTCTCCGGGCGCGCGGCGCGTGCCTTCGGGATAGATGATGAGCTGGCGTGGATTGCGCGCCATTTCCGCCTTGGTGGCCGCGATGACACCCTTGAGCGCCCGGGCGCGGCTGCCACGGTTGACCGGAATCATACGCATCTTGAGCAGGTACCATCCGAAGAACGGAATCCAGGTAAGTTCGCGCTTGAGGATGTAGATCGGATCCTTGAGGTAGGGGAAAAAGGCGAACGTATCCCAGAACGACTGGTGCTTGGGCGCAAGGATGAAAGAGCCGTCCGGCAGGTTCTCCTGCCCCGTGATCTCCTTGCGGGTCAAGGCGATCTTCTCATAGAGCCACATGCTGGAGCACGACCAGAACCTCGGTACGAACCATGCCCGGCGGCGCGTCGACAGGAAGTAATAGGGGGACCAGAAAAGCATCTGGAAAATCAGGCTGGCGTAGAAGGCGAAGTTGAAGGCCAGCGAGCGGATGTGAAGCATAGGCGAGGCGAGCCTGTAATCGGAGCAATGCCGGGGAAGCGCGAAACGCCCTGCCGCCCGCAATTGCGTGGATGCGAAGAAACAGGCGCCCTCGTTACACCAAGCGTGGGAAAAATGGAAACCGGCATGAAAGGGCCGCGTTCATTCCTTTGCGGAAGCGTCCGCCACCGACATGCCCGCATGTTGCAGGCGCACCGGCACCACGCCGCGGGCCAGCGCGGCGAGATATTTGTTGTATTCTGTGAACAGCACCCGAAGCGCTTGCGGCTTCACCAGCCAGCTTCCGTCGTCGAGCTTGGAATTGACGACCGGATAGGGCTCCAGCCGCGCCCCGCGCAGCAGCCGGCCCATCTCCAGCAGGCTCCGTGGCATATGATAGTTGTTGGTCACGAGAATGATGCTGCCATAGGCATGTTCCCCGACCCATTTGGCGCTCTCCTCGGCATTGCCGATAGTGTCGAGCGCGGCGCGGTCTATGTCCACGCAGCAGGCGAACAGCTTGCTGTCGCCGCCCATGGCGAGCTGGAGCTGCTTGCGGCTGGCGGCCGGATGCACGCCGCTGATCAGCAGCCGCTGGCCCTTGCCTGATTCGAGCAGGCTCATGGCGGCGTCGAGGCGGGACTGCCCGCCGGTCAGCACGATGATGGCGTCGGCCTTTGGAGGGTTCATGGGCGCGGTTAGCCGGCTGACATGACTGGAGAACCAGCCGAACCCGGCGACGAAGCAGGTGGCGACGGCAAGCGCGAGGATCGCGCCAACGCGCAGGACGCGGCGGGCGCGCCCGCGCGTTCTCGTCTCGATGCGCGATGCTGGCGCCATCCCGGCCATTACACCCGTCTCCTTCCCAAGCACTCACGCATGGTAAACCGTGATTCGCGCGCTTTGGCGGAGCGTCGGATGCACATTGAGTTACGAATTATTTCAGTCTGTGATCGGCGCTTTCAAACATCCGCCTGACCCGCTTCCAGATCGCTGAGATAGGCCACGACCGTTGCATGAGATGTTGCCGCGGTGAGCGCGCCGATGATGATCACCATCATCAGCACGCCGAAATATCCGGCCGAGCCGATGGCGAAATTGCCGAAAAGGGCTGCCGCCTGATCGCCCTGCGGGGTCGCCATGTTGCGCGACGACCACCATGAGAAGGCGACGAACACGACGATGGCGGCGAGGCCGCCCGCCGCGGCCCCCTTCATGCCGGTGAACAGGAAGCGTTTGCGGAACTGGCGCGCGATGAACGAAGCTTCCGCGCCAACGAAGTGCAGCACCTCGATGATATGACCGTTGCCGGCCATGGCGCCACGCGTGGCGAACACCACCGTCATCACCGTGGCCGACAACATCAGCGCCAGCACGGCGATGCCGATCGTCACCGTCGTGTGCGCCATCGCCACCAACCGATCGACCCAGGTCCGGTGGTCGTCCAGCGTGGCGCTGGGCGTCGCCGTCGTTATGGCGGCGCGCATGGCGGCGAAATCCGGCGGGGCGTTTTCATCGATGGTAACGATGACGAGCCGGGGCACCGGCAATTGCTCTATGTCGAAGCCGGACCCCAGCCACGGCTCCAGCAGACGCATCGTGGCGGCGCGGTCGACGATGCGCGTGGCCTTCACCCCGTCGAATTCGGCGGCGATGCCGGCGGCTGTGGCCAGCGCGATCTCCATGTCGATGCCCTCGGCCGGCTTGATCTGGATCGTCGCCTCGCGCGAAATCTGGTTCTCCCACACCGAGGCCGTGTCGCGCACCAGCGTCACCGCGCCGAAGGTGACGCAGGACAGGAAGGTCATGATTGCGATGACCACCACCAGAGCCCGGCCGGCGATGTTCTGGGCCGGCACGATCGGCGCGGTCTTGCGCGGGGCGCGTTCGGCCGGCGCGGGGCGCTCGAACTCTTCCTCTTCGGCCGGCGGGGCGGCGGGAACGTCAATCATAGATGTCCAGCCTTCCATTGGCGAGGATCAGCCGCCGGGCGTCGACCTGGTCCATCAGCGTGAGATCGTGGGTGGCGATGACGACCGCCGTGCCGAGCCGGTTCAGCTCGATGAAGAGCCTGAGCAGCCGGCGCGCAAGCTGCGGATCGACATTGCCGGTCGGCTCGTCGGCGAGCAGGATTTCCGGCTGTTCGATCAGCGCGCGCGCAATCGCCGCACGCTGCTTCTCGCCGCCTGAAAGAACCGGCGGCAGCACATGCATGCGCTCACCCAGACCGACCCATTTCAGCAATTCCATGACATCGGTGCGGTAGCTCGATTCCTCGCGGCCGCGCACGCGCAGCGGCAGCGCCACGTTCTCATAGGTCGTCATGTGGTCGAGCAGGCGGAAATCCTGGAACACGATGCCGATGCGCCGGCGCAGCAGCGGCAATTCGCCACGCGAGATGCGGGCGCGATCCTTGCCGAAGACGGTGATCAGCCCCCGCGTCGGTTTCAGCGACATGAACAGCAGGCGCAGAAGCGTGGTCTTGCCCGCTCCCGAAGGACCGCTGAGGAACTGGAACGACCCGGCCGGTATGTGCAGGGAGATGTCGCGGAGAATCTCCGGACCCATGCCATAGCGGAGACCGACATTTTCGAAGCGGATCACGTTGAACGACCTGAAAGCTGAACGGGCGAAGCACCGACCGTTTCCTTCAGTCGAAAATCGTTAGGGATGGTTAATGGCAGGTTAAATTCCGGCAATTTCGTCACCGATGGGTGGCCTCCGGTCGTGAAGCATTAACCATTTTCCGGCTAGCTGGCTGGAACTGATGTGCGAACGGGGACCAGCATGGCCGCCCACAAGATGGCACGACCGGTTTCCGGCGAAATCATGGCCGTCCCGCAGGAACAGCCTGCCGGCGGCGTTTTTCGTCCGGCATCACCGTGCGCGGACGATATCGTTGAAGCCGATTACATCGTGCTCGGCGAAGCTTCGGCTACCCGCTCGCCATGCGGAAGCGAGGCGGACGGCGTGGCGAAGAGCGACGCGCCGCAGCCGCCGACCGATGGCATGGCGGTTCTGCTGAGGCACGGCCCGACCCGCTCGAAGCCCTTCTCCCGCGCCGCCGGTCCGGCCTTCTGGCTGACCGGCTTCGGCGTCGCCGCCACCACCTTCTGGATAGCCGGCGGCCATGCGCTGGTCACCGAGAGCGATCTTTTGCGTCCATCTCCGCAATCGGCGCTCAGTATTTCCGCCGTCACCTCACGCATCGATGATTCGGGAGCGCGGGCGCTGCTGCTCGTCGATGGCGAGGCCGGCAATGACGGCGTGGCGCAAGCGCAATTGCCGCCGCTGGAAATCCGAGTCACCGGCGACGACGGCCGCATCACCCGATACAGGTTGGGGACATTGGACCGTACATTGGCCCCGGGCGAAAGATTCGCCTTTTCCGGACGCGTCGAGGTGCCTAGAAACGGGGTGAAATCCGTATCCGTGGCCTTTGCCGGATAATCGAAGTCAGATCAGGTTGCAGTGGGAGTATCGCCAAAATGCCAGTCGTGCGCGGCAAGGACATCGAAGTCCTGTTCTCGGCCTCGGCGATCGCCCGCCGCAATCTGGAGCTGGCCAAGGAAATCGCCAGCCGCGAATATCACGACCTGCTGGTCATCTCGATCCTGAAAGGCTCGTTCATCTTCGCAGCCGACCTGATCCGGGCCATGCATGATGCGGGACTCGCCCCGGAGGTGGAGTTCATCTTCATCTCCTCCTACGGCGCGGGCACGACCAGCGGCGAGGTCAGGGTGCTGCGCGACATCGACAATGAGGTCGCCGGCCGCGACGTGCTCCTGGTCGACGACATTCTGGAATCGGGCAAGACGTTGCAGTTCACCCGCAACCTCATGCTCTCGCGGGGTGCGAAAAGCTGTTCTCTGGCCGTTCTGCTCGACAAGCGCATGCGCCGCCAGACCGACCTTGAAGCCGACTATGTCGGTTTCGACTGTCCCGACCATTTCGTCGTGGGCTACGGCATGGATGTGGGCCACGCCTTCCGCGAACTGCCTTTCGTCGGCATCGTCACAGGGGACGCGTAACCCTTTTCTTACCATCCGCGATCAGCAAAATTCAACTTTTGGCCGTCAGACTCCAGCGCATGGCAAAGCTTCTGATCGTCGAGGACGATGATTCCGTCCGCATGTTCGTTTCCCGCGCGCTGGAGCGTGCAGGACACCAGATTCACGTCGCCGCAGACGGAGCGCAGGGGCTGGAGATGATCCGCGCCGCCAATGGCGGCTATGATCTGGTCGTGTCCGACATCCGCATGCCCGAGATGGACGGCATCGAGATGGCGATGTCCGCGGCCCGCGTCTTCCCCGGCCTGCGCATCCTGCTGATGACCGGCTACGCCGACCAGCGCGAGCGCGCCGACGAGTTGAACGAGGTCATCATCGATGTCGTCAACAAACCGTTCACGCTGGCCGAAATCCGCAGCCGGGTCGATGCGGCGCTCGCCGTGGACCTCATCCGGGCCGCCTGAAGCGGGTCGCCCGGGGTCACTTCGCTTCCAGAAGCCTTTCGAGATAGCGGCGCTCGACCTGCGGCGACAGCGCATCGCCGAGCCGCTTGCGGATCTCGTCCAGGATGCGGCGGGCGCGCTGCACGTCGATCTCGTCCGGCACCTTGACGGAATCACCGAAATCAGGGCCCTGCGTGGCGCGGGGCCGGCCCAGCGGGTCGCGGTCGGCGTTCTGCTGGCGGCCACCCTGCCCCTGCTGTCCGTCTTCGCCCATCATCGCCTGCAACTGCTGCATCATGTCGCGCGCGCCCTGCCGCAGCGCTTCGAGCGCCCGGCCCTGATGGCCGACGGCGCGATCGCCCTCGCCTTCGCCGAGCGATTCGCCGGCCTGGCCCATGGAGCGGTCGGCCTGCCCGAAGCCCTCGTTGGGCTGCATGCCCATGCCTTCAAGGTTCTTGCCGAGCTGCTGGAGGTCCCGCTGAAGCTGGCCTTGCCCCTCCTGCAACTGCTTCAGCGCCTCCGCCAGCTCTTCCGGGGTCATGCCTCCCTGTCCCGGTTGCCCGTTGCGGTCGTTTTGGCCCTGCTGGCCCTGATCCTGCCGGTCCCCATCCCCGCTTTGGCCATCGTCGCCGCGCTGCATCTGGTCCATGCGGAACGTCTCGTTCATCATCTCCTGCTGGCGGCGCATGATCTCGCCCAGCTTGTTCATCTGCTGGCTGAATTCGCCCTGCTGGCCCTGCTGCCCCTGATTCGGCTGGGCCATCTGCAAATTGTTCATCATGTCCTGAAGCTGGGAGAGTAAATCCTCGGCCTGCTCGCGATTGCCGGACCGGGCGAGATTCTCGATCTGGTCCAGCATGCGGTCAAGGTCGCTCTGGCGCATCTGCTGGCCGTCCTGCGGCATCTGGGCATTGTCGCGGTTCTGGTTGCGCTGGGCGAACTCGCGCAGGAAATCGTTCATCGCCTGCCGCAGCTCCTGCATCAGCTTGCTGATCTCCTCATCGGAAGCGCCGTTGCGCAGGGCTTCCTGCAAGGCCTGCTGGGCCTGCCGCAGGCGCTGTTCGGCGTCGGACAGGCTGCCATCCTCGATACCGAGCGCCACCTGCCACATATAGGAGACCACATCGCGAAGCTGGTCGTCGCTCCCCGCCAGCCTGAGACGGCTTCGTACGCTCATCAGCGCCAGATAGCTGGTCGGGCTGTCGAACGTATCTTCGGGGCGCAGCGTGACGGCGTCGATCAGGTCGAGCACGCGCTGTCTGGCGTTGGCGTCGAGACCGAGCAGGCGGCGTTGTTCGATCACCGCCCGCGCCAGCGGATTGGTGAAGCTCCGCTCCGGCATGACCATGGTCATGGCCTCGCTGTGCGCGGTCTGGTCGGCATCGTCGGTGGCTGACAGCGTCAACCTGATCGAACTGCCGGCCCACACATGCTCCGTCAGGTCTTTCGAAGTCTTGGCCGCATTCGCCTTTGAACCGCGCCGTGGCAGGTTGAGCGTCATTTCCGGCTCATCGTAAAGCGGGCGCGCATTGGGGGCGGGCGCTTGCGCCTGCTCGAACCCGGCCCTGGCCGAAGCCGCGCCATAATCGTCCTCGATCTCGTATTGGAGTTCGAGCGTGCCGTTGACGGCGCGCTTCGGCTCAGCCGCGAAGCGGATGACCGGCGGCTTGTCAGGCGTCACCGAAAAGCCCCAGCGGCCGATCTCCTGACGGCCGGAATGCAGCAGCAACTCGCCATCTTCGGTGAGTGCGCCGGCAAACTGCCTGACATTGCCGGCAGCCGGTGCCGCGCCTGCCTCACCGCTCGCCGCCTTTGCGGGCTCGATCGCCTGCGCGTCGCGGCCGGAAGGCGCATAGCTCAGCGTCTCCTCGCCCGATCCGCCTGTGACGCGCAGCGAAAGCGTGCTGTCCTGCGGGACCGTGAAGGTGGAAACGCCGCGATTGGCGTCGGCCGTCAGGAACATCGGGGCCTTGCCGGTATAGGGCGGCGGCGTCACCCAGGCGTCGATGCGCGGCGCGATTACCTCGCGCGCCGCCGCCGGCTGGAAGGGATCGGAGAGGCGCCCGCCCAAAGGACCATAGGAAAAGGCGAAGGACGTGAACAGCAAAAGCGCCACGCCGGCGCGCAGGCCCCACGGGTCGCGCTCGGGAACGCGCGCATCGGGAACGGCGGCGTCGAGCCTGCCAAGGCGCGCAGCCATGCGCTTCTGATGCTCGCGCCACAGCGCCTCGCCAAAAGGCGTGCGCGCGCCGCTCGGCCGGTCGTCGAGCGTGAGCAACGGATTGTGCTCCAGCCGGTTCACCGCTTCGATGCGGCGGTCGATCTCCGCCGCCTTCGGCAGGCGCAGGAAGCGCAACGGCCACAGAGCCGCGAGCGCGCCAAGTGCGAAGACGGCCGCAAGCGCGACGCGCAGCCCTTCCGGCAGCAAGGCGAACACGCCGAACCAGGACAGGCTGACGAACAGGCCGGCAATCAGCACAAGCGGCAGAACCAGCGGCCAGAAGCGTTCGGCGATCATCGCCACGCGCGTCGCCGCGCGGCTGAAAAGAAGCCGTTGCTTCAGTCTTGGGGTGATGCTTGCGTTGGGACGGTCAGTCATCGGCCTTTCCACAGCCGGCCTTCATGGCATGGCCTGTTCACCAGCAATAGCAGCCCAACAATAACAGCAAAGACGGCGAAGGCGAGGCGGCTTCCCGAAAACGTGATCGGAGCGCGCAAGCCGGGACGCCCTGCCGGAGCGCCTTGGGGGCGGCTTTTGCAGCCCGCCCTTCCGCCTTCAGAGCCAGTCGGGAACCTCGTCCAGCCCGATCAGCTCGTCATAGGTCTGGCGCTTGCGCACGACGGCGAAGCGGTCGCCATCGACCAGAACTTCCGGAACGAGGCGGCGGGTGTTGTAGGTGCCGGACTGCACCGCGCCATAAGCCCCGGCGGTGTAAACGGCGACCAGATCGCCCGGCTCCATGCGCGGCAGATTGCGGTCCAGGCCGAGATAATCGCCGGTCTCGCATACGGGCCCGACCACGTCGGCCTTAATCCAGTCCACATCAGCGGCCGGCTCCGCCACCGGGCGGATGGCGTGATAGGCTTCATACAGCGTCGGCCGGATCAGGTCGTTCATGCCGGCGTCGACAATGAGGAAATTCTTCGCCTCGGCTTCCTTCAGATAGATGACCTCGGTGACGAGGATGCCGGCATTGCCGACAATCAGCCGGCCCGGTTCGAACACCAGCCTGACGCCCAGATCGGCGAAATGCTTGCGCACGATATCGCCATAGGCGACGGGAAGCGGCGGCGGCGAATTGTCCTGATGGTATGGAACGCCCAGACCGCCGCCAAGGTCGACATGGGTGATGTCATGCCCATCCGATTTGAGCTGTCCCACCAGTTCGGCCATCAGGGCGAAGGCGTCGTCGAAGGGTTGCAGATCGGTGATCTGACTGCCGATATGCGCATCGACGCCGCAGATCTTCAGGGAAGGAAGCGTTGCGGCGCGGGCGTAGGCTTCCCGCGCCCGCGACAGCGGAATACCGAACTTGTTCTCCGACTTGCCGGTCGCAATCTTGGCGTGGGTGCGCGCATCGACATCCGGATTGATGCGCAACGACACCGACGCCACCTTGCCGAGGGCGGCGGCCCGCGCCGACAGAAGCTCCAGCTCCGGTTCGGATTCGACATTGAAGCAGTAGATGCCGGCTTCAAGGGCGAAGTCCATTTCCCGCGCCGTCTTGCCGACGCCCGAGAACACGATCCTGCCCGCCGGAATGCCGGCGGCGAGCGCCCGCCGGATCTCGCCTTCCGAAACCGTGTCGGCGCCGGCGCCGAGTTTGGCCAGCGTCTTCAGCACGGCTTGGTTGGAGTTGGCCTTGAGCGCGTAGCACACCAGTGCGTCGAGGCCGGCGAAAGCCTGGGCGAACACGTTGAAATGGCGCGTCAGCGTCGCCGTGGAATAGCAGTAGAACGGCGTGCCGACCGCAGCCGCGATGGCTTCTATCGAGACGTCCTCGGCGTGCAGGACGCCGGCGCGATATTCAAAATGGTTCAAGGCAAAGGTCCGGAAATCAGATCAGCTTGTCGAGGATGAAAGGCTTGTCGTTATCCGGTTTCTTCGGTTCCGGCGGCAGCGGCTCCTTGTTGCGTTCCGCTTCCTTGCGCGCCTCGACGGCCGCCTCATAGGGCGTATCGAGGCCCGACTTGCGCCCGCAGGCGGCAACCGTAACCGTCGCGGCGACCAGCGCCAGCGTCACAAACATCCTGCCTGCGGTCATCGTTTCATCCGTCCGTGCTTCTGCCCAGATCTTTCTGCCAAGCCCAGAGCTTTTAGCCAAGTTTGGCCGCCATTGCACCCGCCTTCAACCCTTGGCGAGACGCTTTTTCCAGTAACGCACCTGACGGCGCACCTCGGCGGGGGCGGTGCCGCCGAAACTCTTGCGGCTCTTGACCGAATTCTGCACCGACAGCACCGAGAAGATATCCTGGGTGATCCCCTCGTGAATGGACTTCAGGTCATCGAGCGCCAGCCTTTCCAGCCCCACCTTCTTCTCTTCCGCCAGCGCCACCGCACGGCCGGTGACGTGATGCGCCTCACGGAAGGGGATGCCGAGTTCCCGCACAAGCCAGTCGGCGAGGTCGGTCGCTGTTGAGTAGCCGGAGCCGGCGGCTTGTCTCATCGCGGCGTCGTTGACCGTCAGGTCGCGCACCATGCCGGTCATCGCCGCCAGCATCAGGTCGAGCGTCTCGGCCGCGTCGAACACCGCTTCCTTGTCTTCCTGCATGTCCTTGGAATAGGTCAGCGGCAGGCCCTTCATGACGGTCAGGAGCCCGATCAGATGTCCATTGAGACGGCCGGTCTTGGCGCGCACCAGCTCCGCCGCGTCCGGGTTCTTCTTCTGCGGCATGATCGAGGAGCCGGTGGAGAAACTGTCGGAAAGGCGCACGAAGCCGAATTGCGGCGTCGACCAGATGACGATCTCCTCCGCCAGCCGCGACAGATGCGTGCCGGCGATGGAGGCGATGGACAGGAACTCCAGCGCGTAGTCGCGGTCGGAGACGCTGTCGAGCGAATTGCGGGTCGGTTCGCGGAAGCCGAGCGCACGGGCGGTCATGTGGCGGTCGATCGGGAAGCCGGTGCCGGCAAGCGCGGCCGCTCCCAGCGGGCTTTCGTCCATGCGCTCGATGGCGTCGCGCACCCGCGAAAGATCGCGCGCGAACATCTCGGCATAGGCCAGGCAATGATGGCCGAAGGTGACCGGCTGCGCGGTCTGGAGATGGGTGAAACCGGGCATCACCGTTTCGGCATGTTCTTCCGCACGCTCCACGAACGCCGCGATCAGGCCCTTGAGCGCTTCGGCGACGCGGTGGAATTCGTCCTTCACCCAAAGCCGGAAATCGACGGCCACCTGATCGTTGCGCGAGCGCGCCGTGTGCAGGCGGCCGGCGGCCGGGCCGATCAGCTCGGCCAGCCGCGCCTCGATGTTCATGTGGATGTCTTCGAGCTTCGTGGAGAAGGCGAACTCGCCGTCCTCGATCTCCTTGAGGACCGTCTTCAGACCGTCGGCGATCTTCTGCTGGTCTCCGGCCGAAATTATGCCGGTTTTGGCCAGCATCTCGCTGTGCGCGATCGAGCCTCTTATGTCCTGCGCGTAGAGCTTGCGGTCATAGCCGATGGAGGCGTTGATCGCTTCCATGATCGCGGCGGGACCCGAGGCAAATCGTCCGCCCCACATCTGGTTGCTGGCCTTCTTGTCGGTCATCGCTATAACCCCTGTCCGGAGCAGTTGATAAAATGGCAGACGGCAGAAAACTTTTCCCCACCACGCGCCTGATCGCGGCGGCCCTCGTGGCCGGCGCCGCAGCCGGCGCGCTCGCGGTATATGTCAGCGGCGGCCTTCCTGGCAACAACGCACCGGGCGAGACTGCCGCCGTCGCCGCACAGGATCGCGCCTGCGCCGCCAGGGCCGAACGCGCCAAGGAGGTCGCCTCTGCCGCGACTGGTCACGTCGCCGCCATGCTGCCGGCCGATCCGCCGCAATCGCTTTCCGCCCTCGCCTTCAACGGTCCCGATGGAAAGCCGGCTACGCTTGCCGGCCATGGCGGCAAGACCGTGCTCGTCAATCTGTGGGCCACATGGTGCGCGCCCTGCCGCGCCGAGATGCCGGCCCTCGATGAACTTCAGCAGAAAATGGGTGGCGACGAATTCGAGGTCGTGGCGATCAATGTCGACACCGGCGACGACGCGAAGCCGAAAGCCTTTCTTGACGAGATCGGCGTTTCTAGCCTCGCCTATTACAGCGACCATTCCATGGGCGTCTTCAACGATCTGAAGACGAAGGGGCTGGCGCTTGGCCTGCCCGTCACCGTTCTGGTCGACGGCGAAGGCTGCCTGCTGGCCCACATGAACGGTCCGGCGGAGTGGTCCACCCCGGACGCTCTGAAGCTTATCGGAACTGCGCTGGATGACGCCAAGTAAAGCCCGATCTGCGCACGGTCCTTAACCGGCTTTCATCATATCGACACGCGACTGTTGTCTGCCTGTCATATTCGCCCCATACTTCCGGCCGCGGAACTAAACTCCATTCGGCAATGATGTATCGGAGATGAAGATGAAGCTTCTGGGTATCGCAACCGGTCTTGCTACCGCACTCACTCTCTATTCCTCGGGAACAGCGCTTGCCGCCACCCAGATCAGCTGGTGGCACGCCATGACCGGCGCCAATGCCGAAGTGGTGGAAAAAATCGCCGGCGATTTCAACGCCAGCCAGAGCGATTATGAAGTCGTCCCCGTCTTCAAGGGCACCTATCCCGAGACGCTGAACGCCGGCATCGCCGCCTTCCGCGCCGGGCAGGCTCCCGATATCATCCAGGTCTTCGATGTCGGCACCGGCGTCATGATGGCCGCCGAGGGGGCCATCCGTCCGGTGGCGGAGGTGCTGGAAGGCGCCGGCCTGAAATTCGACAAGAGCCAGTATCTGCCCGGCATCGTCGCCTATTATTCGAAGCCCGACGGCACGATGCTGTCGTTCCCCTACAACTCATCTTCTCCGATCCTCTACTACAACAAGGATGTGTTCGAGAAAGCCGGCCTCGACGTGGACAACCCGCCCAAGACCTGGCAAGAGGTTTTCGAAGCGGCGAAGACGATCAAGACCAGCGGCGCGGCGGCCTGCGGATACACCTCGACCTGGCTGACCTGGATCCATCTTGAGAATTTCGCCGCCTGGAACAACATCTCCTACGGCACCAATGAGAACGGCCTCGCCGGCGGCGACGTCGAACTCAAGATCAACGCCCCGCTCTATGTCAATCACTTCCAGGCGATCGCCGATCTCGCGAAGGACGGCACCTTCAAATATGGCGGCCGCACATCCGAAGCCAAGCAGCTCTTCCTGGCGGGTGAATGCGGCATTCTCACCGAATCGTCGGGCGGCCTCGGCGATATCGTCAAGTCGGGCATGAATTACGGCATCGGTCAGCTGCCCTACGACAAGGACGGCGACGGGCCGCAGAACACCACGCCGGGCGGCGCCAGCCTGTGGGTGATGGCCGGCAAGTCGGACGAGCAGTACAAGGGCGTCGCGGCCTTCTTCAACTACCTGTCGCAGACCGACGTGCAGCAGTACCTGCACGAACAGTCCGGCTACCTGCCGGTGACGCTCGCCGCCTATGAGGCGACCAAGGCTTCGGACTTCTATGAAAAGAACCCCGGCCGCGAAACGCCGATCCTGCAGATGATGGGCAAGGCCCCGACCGAGAATTCCAAGGGCGTGCGCCTCGCCAACCTGCCGCAGGTGCGCGACATCGAGAACGAGGAGTTCGAGAAGATGCTGGCCGGTCAGCAGACGGCGCAGGAAGCGCTCGACGCCGCCGTCAAGCGCGGCGATGCGGCCATCAGTGAAGCCAACGCCAACTAGGCGCTCTCGCATGGACAGGGCGATGGCCGGCGTCATGCCGGTCCTCGCCTCGTCCGCATCTTTTGTCGCTGCCGGCCTGCCCATGCATGCCGCTTCACGCGGCGGGCCGCTCCCATCCTCCGCCCGCCATGCCCGAAAGCACGTCGTTCTGATGCCCGGACCAGCCTGTCTGAACCATCGGCTTGAAAGCGCTCGGTCTTTCTGCTCCGATGGCCCCGCTCGCGCTGCCCGAAGCCGAAGGTGACATACATGACGCCACGCGTCGTATTTCCCAACCGCATCCTGCCCTATCTGCTGGTCGCGCCACAGCTCGCCATCACCCTGATGTTTTTCTACTGGCCGGCGGGGCAGGCGCTCTACCAGTCCATGTTGCGCGAGGACCCGTTCGGCCTGCGCTCCCGTTTCGTGGGGTTCGCCAACTTCAGGAAAGTGCTGGCCGATCCCGCCTATCTGAACGCGGTCCACGTCACCGTCATTTTTTCCGTCGCCACCGCCGTCGTCGCCATGGGCGTAGCGCTGCTGCTGGCCGTGATGGCGGACAAGGTGGTGCACAGCCGCGGCCTTTACCGCACGCTGCTGATCTGGCCCTACGCGGTGGCGCCGGCCATCGCCGGCATGCTGTTCCTGTTCATGTTCAATCCATCGATCGGCACGCTGGCCGTGCTGCTGCGCAAGGCCGGCATATCATGGGACCCGCTGCTCAACAGCACGGACGCCATGGTGCTTGTGGTGACGGCGGCCGCCTGGAAGCAGATCAGCTACAATTTCCTGTTCTTCGTGGCGGGATTGCAGGCGATTCCGAAGACGCTGATCGAGGCGGCAGCGATAGACGGGGCCGGCGAGACGAAGCGTTTCTGGACCATCGTCTTCCCGCTGCTTGCGCCGACGACCTTCTTCCTGCTGGTGATCAACACCACCTACGCCTTCTTCGACACCTTCGGCATCATCCACGCGGTGACCGGCGGCGGCCCCGGCAAGGCCACGGAAACGCTGGTCTACAAGGTCTACAATGACGGCTTCGTCAATCTGATCCTCGGCGAATCCGCCGCCCAGTCGGTGATCCTGATGATCATCGTCATCGCGCTCACCGCCATCCAGTTCCGCTATGTGGAAAGGAAGGTGCATTATGGCTGACCCAAAAGCGCCCGCCAGCGGCGGCGAAAAGCTGATGATCGGCCAGTCCTCGGCCAGCATCTGGATCGCGCACGCCATCCTGATCCTCGGCGTCGTCATCGTCGCCTTCCCGATCTACTATACTTTCGTGGCGTCCACCCATTCGCTTCAGACGATCCTGCGCCCGCCGCTGCCGCTGCTGCCGGGGCCGGAATTCTGGACCAACTATTCGCAGGCGCTGGCGCGCGGCAGCACCCGCATCGGCGGCGTCGGGGTCGATACATTGCTGTTCAACACCACGGTGATGGCGCTGGGCATCGCCATCGGCAAGATCATCATCTCGATCCTGTCGGCCTACGCCATCGTGTTCTTCCGCTTTCCGCTCAGGATGACCTTCTTCTGGGTCATCTTCATCACCCTGATGCTGCCTGTGGAGGTGCGTATCCTGCCGACCTACAAGGTGATGGTCGATCTCGGGCTCATCGACACCTATGCCGGGCTGATCGTGCCGCTGATCGCCTCGGCCACGGCGACGCTGCTGTTCCGGCAGTTCTTCATGACCATTCCGGGCGAACTGGTTGAGGCGGCGCGCGTCGATGGCGCTGGGCCGTGGCGCTTCTTCTTCGACATACTGCTGCCCCTGTCGCGCACCAACATCGCGGCGCTCTTCGTCATCCTCTTCATCTATGGATGGACGCAATATCTGTGGCCGCTTCTGGTCACCAACAGCAACGACATGAACACCGTCGTCATCGCGCTGCGCAAGATGATCTCCTTCGCCGACGCCGACACCCAGTGGCATCTGGTCATGGTGACGTCGATCCTCGCCATCATCCCCCCGATCCTCGTGGTGGTGGCCATGCAGCGCTGGTTCGTCAAGGGTCTGGTCGAGTCGGAGAAATAGAATATGGCGACAGTCGATCTCAACGATGTGCGCAAGGTCTATGCCGGCGGCTTCGAAGCGGTGAAGGGCGTCTCGATCGCCATTCCCGACAAGGCTCTGTGCGTTCTGGTCGGCCCATCAGGCTGCGGCAAGTCCACGCTGCTGCGCATGATCGCCGGACTGGAGGCCATTTCGTCCGGCACGATCTCCATCGACGGCAAGGTCGTCAACAATATCGGCCCCACCGACCGCGACATCGCCATGGTGTTCCAGAACTACGCGCTCTATCCGCATATGAGCGTCTACGACAACATGGCCTACGGGCTGCGCAACCGCGGCACGCCCAGACCCGAGATCGACAGCCGCGTGCGCGCCACCGCAAAGACGCTCGAACTGGATCAGCTCCTCGACCGCAAGCCGCGCCAGCTATCGGGCGGCCAGCGCCAGCGCGTCGCCATGGGGCGCGCCATCGTGCGCAATCCCAAGGTGTTTCTGTTCGACGAGCCGCTCTCCAATCTTGACGCCAAGCTGCGCGGCCAGATGCGGGTCGAGATCAGGAACCTTCAGCGCAACCTCGGCGTCACTTCGGTCTACGTCACCCACGACCAGCTCGAAGCCATGACGCTGGCCGACATGCTGGTGGTCATGAACGCCGGGCTGATCGAGCAGATCGGCGCGCCGATGGATGTCTATGAAAAGCCGGCTTCCACCTTCGTCGCCGCTTTCATCGGCGCGCCGCCGATGAACCTGCTGGGGCTGACGCGCGCAGCTGACGGCGCGGCGACGGTCGCAGGCGGCGCGAAAATCCACGGGCAGATACCCGATGAGGCGGCGACCCTCGGCCTGCGGCCCGAGGATGCGCTGGTCTCGACATCCGAGGCTGCGCAAAAAGGCGCGCTCTCCCTGCCGGTGACAGTAGAGGCTGTGGAACCTGTCGGAATGGAAAGCTTCCTGCATTGCGCGCTTGCAGGCGAGCGGATCGTGGTGCGGGTGCCAGGCCGCAGCATGGTCCAGCCCGGCGACCGGCTGGAGATCGCAGCCGGCCTCGACCGGCTGCATTTCTTCGACAGGGACGGCAAGCGGGTCTGACGCAACTCCGGCAAAAGTGGAAACCGGTTTCCGTCCGGAATTGCGTAAGGGAAAAGCCCGCTGTCCCCGTAAACCAATCAGTTCGCGATGCGGCGGGCGAACTCGGCCAGCGCCTGCTGGTAGATGGTTGCGCGGTTCCAGTCGTTCCAGTGCTTGTAGTTGACCTGGCCCGGTCCGTAACCGCCGCCGGGCTGCCAGCCATGGCCGCGCAGGAAGTTTGCCGTCGAGGCCAGAACGTCGGCGCGCGAACGGATGAGATCGCGGTGGCCGTCGCCATCGAAATCGACGGCGTATTCCAGATATTTGGATGGCAGGAACTGGGTCTGCCCAAGTTCGCCGAAGCCGGCGCCCTTCATCTGGGCGGCCGAGATATAGCCCTTCTGGGCGATGATCAGCGCCGAATCCAGTTCATTGGTGAAGAACGCCGAGCGCCGACAGTCATAGGCCAGAGTGGCCAGCGGGCCGAACACGCTCTTGTTGCCGGAATTGGCGCCGAAGCCGGTTTCCATGCCCCAGATGGCCAGCAGCACTTCCGGCTGCACGCCGAAGCGCTGTTCGATACGACGCAGCAGCGAGGCTTCCGATTTCATGTAGCCCTTGGCTTTCTTGACATAGGAGGCCGGCGCGCGGCGCTGCATGAAATCCTCCAGGCTGCCACGGAACGCCTTGTGCTGGGCGCGGTCGATCTTGATGACGCCGGTCTCGTACTTGATGCCCTGCAACGGCCGCGTGTCGATGCCCCGCGCCTTGGCGTCGGCCTGATATGCGCCCACCCATGCGTTGAAGCCGCTGCCGTCGTTGCCGCATTGGCCGGCGGCCTGCGCCGCGCCGGCCGTCATCAAAGCGGCAAGTGCTGCCGCAGCAAAAATCCGTCCTTTGGCAAGAATTGCCATGCTGGTCTCCTGGTTGCCTGAAACACGTCCCCGCGCGAATTTGCCAGTCCAGCGTGCATTTGTCATCGCTGTCCGGCAAGCTTGCGCCGCAAGCCGGGCTCTGTGCAGGCGGAAGTCGATCTAAATGTGGCAAAGCGGCCACATGGAAGAAAGGCGACCGTTTACCCTGTATGCGATTGCGTCTGCGTCTTGTTTCACCTCGCCCGCAACATGCGTTACTGAGCGTAAGAGGCAAAATGCGGCGGAATATCAATGACGGCCAGTTCACGCGCTTTTGATCGATATCGCCGTTCCGCCGGCGAAAAGGCGACGCTGCCGCGGCTCGTCGCCGGCATGCTGGTCGTGATTGTCTGTTGGCTTGCGACCTCCTTCGCGGCGATCGGCATCGGCGTCTATCTCTTCGGCATGAACCGCATCGACGCTGGCGCAGCGTTCGAAACCGACCTGATGATGGATTTCCTCACCGCGCCGGCGGGCCTCGCCGCAATGCTCCTGTCCTTCTCGGGCATATGGATAGGACTGTGGCTGGCCATGCGCTTCGTGCACCGCCAACCTCTTTCCGCCCTGTTCGGCGCAGGCCGACGCCTGTCGCGCAGCGGCTTCGCCAGAGGCTTCACCGCGGTGATCCTGACCTCCCTGCTCTCGGAAGCGCTGGTCTTGCTGATCCGTCCGGAAATCGCCAGAAGCGCCATTTCGTCCGCAAGCTGGCTGATTTTCCTTCTTCCCGTCATTTTGCTGGCGTTCATCCAGACCTCGGCCGAGGAAGTTCTTTTCCGTGGCTATCTGATGCGGGCGCTGGCCGCCCGCTTTGCAAGCCCGCTCGTCTGGTTCGTGATGCCTGTCGTCGCCTTCACGGTATTGCACTGGGGGGCCTCGGCAAACCCGGCCGTCCATTTGTCGGGCGTGCTCACCATAGGGGCTTTCGCGCTGGTGCTGGCGGCGACGGTATGGCTGACCGGCAATCTGGGCGCGGCGTTCGGCGCGCACCTCGCCAACAATCTGTTCGGCTTCACGCTGATCTCCCATCAGGATACTTACGGGGCGCTGGCGCTGTACATGGGGGCGTCGCTCGAAGGTCCGGGCTGGACCGCGCTCGATGCGATGCTGCTCACCGTCATCGGCTTCATCTGCAGCACGCTGACCCTGGCTCTTCTGGTTCATCCGCGCTCGCCCCTGAAGCTGGAACCGGAGCCGGCCGACCTCGCAAACCCTGTCGAGGCCTCACCCCAGCCTTGACTCCGGCCTGTTTTTCCTGTTTTAAGCGCACAATTCTGCGACAAGTCTTCTTTTCGCGAAGCTGACCGGGGCGCGGGGCCTTCCATGGCCCGCCAGTCGACCCCGGAGGCCAACACCCGGCAGCGCGTTGCGCCCCCGGGTGCTTTTTGGCTTTGCTTTCGCTTGGAGAAAGACCCGAGCGGCACTACCTCTCGTCCATCCATGGACGGCAGGGAAAAGGAAGAGAAATGTTTGAATCGCTCCAGGAACGCCTTGGCTCGATCCTGAACGGCCTTACCGGCCGCGGCGCGCTGTCGGAGGCCGATGTCGCGGCCGCGCTGCGCGAGGTTCGCCGCGCCCTGCTGGAAGCGGACGTGGCGCTCGACGTCGTGCGCTCCTTCACCGACAAGGTGCGCGAGAGGGCGGTTGGCGCTGCGGTGCTGAAATCCATCAAGCCCGGCCAGATGGTCGTCAAGATCGTCCATGACGAGCTGGTCGCCATGCTGGGCGAAGAGGGCGTGCCGATCGACCTCAACGCCCCGGCTCCGGTCGTCATCATGATGGTCGGCCTGCAAGGCTCGGGCAAGACCACCACAAGCGCCAAGATCGCGCGCCGCCTGACCGACCGGCAGGGCAAGAAGGTGCTGATGGCTTCGCTGGACACCCGCCGTCCAGCCGCTCAGGAACAGCTTCGGCAGCTTGGCGAGCAGGTGAAGGTCGCCACGCTGCCTGTCGTCGCCGGCCAGTCGCCGGTCGACATCGCCCGCCGCGCCGTGCACGCGGCGAAGCTCGGCGGCCATGACGTCCTCATCCTCGACACAGCCGGCCGCACCCATATCGACGAGCCGCTGATGGTCGAGATGGCCGAGATCAAGGCCGCTTCGAATCCCCACGAAATCCTGCTGGTGGCCGACTCGCTGACCGGCCAGGACGCGGTCAACCTCGCCCGCAATTTTGACGAGCGCGTTGGCATCACCGGGCTGGTCCTCACCCGTATGGACGGTGACGGGCGCGGCGGCGCGGCGCTTTCGATGCGCGCCGTCACCGGCAAGCCGATCAAGCTCATCGGCACCGGCGAGAAGATGGACGCGCTGGAGGAATTCTATCCCAAGCGCATCGCCGACCGCATTCTTGGCATGGGCGACATCGTTTCGCTCGTGGAAAAGGCTGCCGAAACCATCGACGCGGAAAAGGCCGCGGCGATGGCGAAGAAGATGCAGTCGGGCAAGTTCGACCTGAACGATCTCGCCGACCAGCTCGGCCAGATGCAGAAGATGGGCGGCATGGGCGGCATCATGGGCATGATGCCCGGCATGGGCAAGATGAAGGACCAGATGGCCGCCGCCGGTCTCGACGACCGCATGTTCAAGCGCCAGCTCGCCATCATTTCCTCGATGACCAGGGCCGAGCGCGCCAATCCCGATATCCTCAAGCACAGCCGCAAGAAGCGCATCGCAGCCGGCTCCGGCGCCGATGCCGCCGAGATCAACAAGCTGCTCAAGATGCACCGTGGCATGGCCGACATGATGAAGGCCATGGGCGGCAAGGGCAAGGGCGGCGGCATGATGCGCGGCCTCATGGGCGGCCTCGCCTCGAAAATGGGCATGGGTGGTCTCGGGGGCGGCATGATGGGCGGCGGCATGCCGGACCTGTCGAAGATGGATCCCGGGCAACTCGAAGCGCTCAGGAAGCAGGCCGAAGCGGCCGGCCTCGGCAAGGGAGCCTCAGGGGGTCTTCCAGGCGGCCTGCCCGGCGGTTTGCCCGGTCTGGGCGGCGGCGGTCTTCCGGGCCTGCCCGGCGGCATGAAGCTGCCCGGTCTTGGCGGCCTGCCCGGCGGCAAGAAGAAGTGAGGGGACGATGAGCGAAGACAAAAACCTCGACGAGGCGAAGCGCCTGCTGGCAGGCTATCGCTCATCGATCGACAATATCGACGCCGCACTCATCCACATGCTGGCCGAGCGCTTCCGCTGCACCAAGGCGGTGGGCGTACTCAAGGCCACCTATGGCCTGCCGCCCGCCGATCCGGCGCGCGAAGGCGAGCAGATCGAGCGACTGCGTCGGCTGGCCAATGACGCCCATCTCGACCCCGACTTCGCGGAGAAGTTCCTGAACTTCGTCATTCGCGAGGTCATCCGCCACCACGAGCATATCGCCGCCAATGGCGGCGCCTCCCAATCCGGCTGAACCTTCGCCGGACCATATACAGACCCAAGACATCAGAGCTTTAGGAGAAAGAAAATGGCACTGAAGATCCGACTGGCCCGCGCGGGCTCCAAGAAGCGTCCCTACTACCACATCGTCATCGCCGACGTGCGCAGCCCGCGCGACGGCCGTTTCATCGAGATCGTGGGCGCCTGGAACCCGATGCTGCCGAAGGACGGCGATCGCGTGAAGGTCGACGCCGACCGCGTCAAGCACTGGCTCGACAACGGCGCCCTGCCGACCGACCGCGTCGCCCGCTTCCTCGATCAGGCCGACATCGCCAAGCGCGAAGCCCGCTCGAACCCGACCAAGGGCCTGCCCGGCAAGAAGGCGCAAGAGCGCGACGCCCTGCTGAAGAAGGCGCAGGAAGACGCCGCCGCCGCTCTGGCCGCCGCTGCTGCCCCGGCTGAAGCCGGCGCGGAATAAGTCAAAGCTTACATTTCGGAAAAGGCCGCACCGGACACCCGGCGCGGCCTTTTTTTCATGATGCCGGCAGGCTCAGTAGCCGTCCCTGTAGGAGCGGCGGCCATAATAGCGATCGTCATAGCGGCCGTACCGATCATAGCGATTGCCCTGATAGCGATCATCGTAGCCGCGCGGGCACTGCGCCGTGTAGACGCGGCCATACCGGTCGCGGTAGCGACAGCGGTTCGGCTCGTTGGCCGAGCCGATCAGCGCCCCCGCCACGGCCCCTACCGCGCCGCCAACCAGCGCGCCCTCGGCACGGTTTCCGGGCGAGGCGACAGCCGATCCGATGGCTGCGCCGCCCAGGCCGCCGATAGCCGCACCCTGTTCGGTCTGCGAGCATGCGGCAAGCGGCACAAGCAGACCCATCAGCACGATCAACTTCTTCATTGTCTCAACCTCTCGCGGACAATTTCTGTCCCTCATCACCCCGGATAACGTGCGGAAGCCGGATTCGATCCGGAGCGGCCACGGAATCGGCGACAGCCCGCTGATGAGCAGCAATTGAACGCGATTCCGGCATCCGACACCCCATGCGAAGGTTGACAGGAGCAAGCCTCGTCGTTTATGAGCCTGTCACAACTTCGGCGCGCTTTTGGGCGCGCTTTTCAGTTACGCCCGCGAAGGGCCAAATTGACGGGCAATACCATGAAGATCAAGAACTCGCTCAAGGCGCTGAAGGCACGTCACCGCGACAACCGCCTGGTTCGCCGCAAGGGCCGCATCTACATCATCAACAAGACCGACCCGCGCTACAAGGCCCGTCAGGGCTGAGCCGCACGTCTGCCGGCTGCGAGCCTTTCAAGGGCTCCGGCGTTCCGGTTGCGGAACTCACGCGAAATTCAGTTTGACGAAGCGCATGACAGGGCTAGATTCCCTTTCATGCGCTTTGTCATTCTCATCGGCGCGACAGTCCTGTCGCTAAGCGCCGCAGCCTTCGCCGCTGCGGCCGACGAGCCGGTGCGTAATGGCGCATCCCCGGAAAACACGATCGAAAAACCTGCCGAAAGCCGCGAGCAGAAACTCGACCGGTTGTTTGGCGAACTGAAGCGCGAAGGCGACGCCAGGTCCGCCGAGCGCATAGCGCGCCGTATCCAGCAGGAATGGTCGCAATCGGGCAGCGCCTCGGTCGATCTCATGATGCAATGGGCGCAGAAGGCGGCGGCGGCCCGCAAATATGATGTGGCGCTCGACTTCCTCGATCAGGTGGTGACCTTGCAGCCGGATTTCGCCGAAGGCTGGAACCGGCGCGCCACGATCCACTACACGATGAAGAACTACGCCAAGTCGATGGCCGACATTGACCGCACGCTGAAGCTGGAGCCGCGCCATTACGGGGCGATCTCCGGTCTGGCCCGGATCATGTCCGACACCGACCGCAAGGAACCCGCCATCAACGCCTGGCAGCGCGTCCTCGACATCTATCCGGCCCTGCGCGCGGCGCAGGACCAGTTAGGAACGCTGTCCGAGGACATTGCCGGACAGAGCATCTAGAGCATTTCCAGCAAAAGTGTGAAACGGTTTTGCGCCCGCAAATGCGGCCAAAACAATGAGATAGAGCGGTTCTGCCGATTCAATGAAAACCAGAACCGCTCACATCTAGCGCATGTCGCCCGAAAGCGGGAAACGCTTTCGGGCGACATGCCTCAAAACAAAAGGCTTAAATCACAGCAAGCAAATCCGGAAGAACGCGGCGCGCTCTGGAGCGCCGCCCAACCGATGCTGCGGCCAGCTTTCGCCGACGGCGCTATTTGCCGGCGGCTCCTTCCGCCCCGATATCCGCGATACGCAGCATGTTGGTCGCCCCCGAGGTGCCGAGCGGCACACCCGCGGTGATGATGATGCGTCCGCCCGCACTGGCAAATCCTTCCTGCACCGCGATACGGCAGGCGCGATCCACCATGTCGTCCAGATCGGTGGCGTCCCTTGTCACCACGCAATGGGTGCCCCATGCGAGCGACAGGCGGCGGGCCGTCTCGAGGATCGGCGACAGGGCGATGATCGGCACCTTCGGGCGCTCGCGTGCGGCGCGTAGGCCGGTGGCGCCGGAAGCCGTGTAGGTGACGATGGCCGACAGTTCGAGCGTCTCGGCGATTTCACGCGCAGCGTAGGAGATGGCGTCCGGGCCGGTCGGCTCCGGCGTCGAACGCTGGGCGTTGATGATGGCCGGATAGGTGGGGTCCTTCTCGACGCGCTCGGCGATACGGTTCATGGTGGCGACGGCCTCGACCGGATAGGCGCCAGCGGCGGATTCGGCCGACAGCATGATGGCGTCGGCGCCCTCGAACACGGCGGTCGCCACGTCCGACACTTCAGCGCGGGTCGGCACGGGCGCCGAGATCATCGATTCCAGCATCTGGGTGGCCACCACAACCGGCTTGCCGGCCTTGCGGGCGGCGCGGGTGATCTGCTTCTGTATGCCGGGCACGGCCTCTGGCGGCATTTCCACGCCGAGATCGCCGCGCGCCACCATCAGCGCGTCGGTCAGCTCCATGATTTCGGCGAGGCGCGTCACGGCCTGCGGCTTTTCGATCTTCGACAGGAGAAGCGCACGGCCATTGGCGATCTTGCGGGCTTCCACCAGATCCTCGGGGCGCTGGATGAAGGAGAGTGCGATCCAGTCGACGCCGGCTTCCAGCGCCGCGTCTAGATCGGCGCGGTCCTTCTCGGTCAGCGCGCCGACCGGCAGGTCCGTATCGGGCAGCGACACGCCCTTGCGGTCGGAGATCGACGTACCGGCCACCACCACGCATTCGATGGAGCGGCCGTCGCATTTCACAGCCTTCAGTTCCAGCTTGCCGTCGTCGATCAGCAGCCGGTGTCCGGGCTCCACCGACTTCAGGATTTCAGGATGCGGCAGGTGAACGCGCGCGGCGTCGCCCGCAACGGTGTCGTCATCAAGCGTGAAGGTTTGGCCGACGGCAAGCGTTTCCTTGCCGTTGGCGAAGCGGCCGACACGCAGCTTCGGTCCTTGCAGATCGGCGAGAATGCCGATCGGACGCCCGACCTCGGCCTCGACGGCCCGGATGCGGCCGATCAGCGTGCGCATAAGCTCGTGATCGGCGTGGCTCATATTGATGCGGAAGACGTCCGCACCGGCTTCGAAGAGTTTCTTCAGCGTGGCCTGCTCGGAAGAGGCGGGCCCGATTGTTGCGAGTATCTTGACCTTGCGGCTGCGTCTCATTGACCGTTCGTTCCTGAGGCCGAAGCCCCCTCAGTTGCCGGCTGCTCGGTCAGCTGGACCATCCAGCTCGACTGCTCTCCGGTGTCGTATTCCTGAAAGCCGGCCCGCTGGAAGCCCCGTGCCACGCAGTCGGTGACGCCGGCGATCTTGAATTCCTTTTCCGCCACGCACATGTTGATCGGCCCGTCCCAGCGGCCGCCGCGTTCGGCGTCTTCTGCATAGAGATAGTAAAACCGCGATGACAGCGGCCCCTCGATCAGCGTCTTGCAGCTCGACGCCTCGATGTGCCACCAGCCCTCGGTGATCCAGCCCGCCTTCGCCCGGTAGCCGATGCCGACGCCGACCAGATTCTGGGTGGCGTTGCAGACCCGGAAATCGGCATGCGCTGGCGCGGCCTGCGCCAGAACGGCGATCGCAGCCGCCACGAATGGCAGCGCCGCCAGGAGCGCTCTGCGTACGCCGGAACGGACCCTGTTCATACCCCTCAGCATCGATCCCATCATGTGCTTCAGTCCCTTTTCGGCAAAGTGCATACGCATGTCAACGCGGCGCAGCACATAAATCCAATCGATTTAAATCAGCAGAACGTGGCGATGTCCCGCCCGCGGCGCAATTCTGGAAAAAACCTTGTCCAAACCACGGCCCGACCCGCGATCCAAAGCACAGGCTAAAGCACAGCCCCAAGCACAGCATTGCACGCATGCCCTCTTCGTGGGATGAGATTAGAGCATTTCCGCTTCCTCCAGAATCACGGAAACGTTGCAGGATGCTGTTTCTGTGCAATTCCGGATGGGAGGCCGGTTCCCACTTTAACTTCCGAACGCTCTACCACCCAGCCCGGAACGAAAGACGGACGTTTCTTTCCAGCCATGACCCGATCCACAGTTTTCGCCCCTTTCGATCTCATTGAAGGCGACGCCGGCCGCGGCGTCCTGCTGGTCTGCGATCATGCCAGACGCGACCTGCCGCAGAATTACGGCGCCCTCGGGCTGCCGGCGGCGGAGTTCGAGCGCCACATCGCCTATGACATCGGCGTCGAGACGGTGACGCGCGAACTCGCCGCCCTGCTCGGCGCGCCGGCGGTTCTGGCCAACTTCTCGCGGCTGCTGATCGACCCCAATCGCGGCGAGGACGATCCGACCCTCATCCGTCAACTTTACGATGGCTCCATCATCACCGGCAACTATCCGCTTTCCGAAACGGAGCGGCAACGCCGGCTCGACATGTTCTATCGGCCCTACCACGACGCCATTTCAGCCGCGACGGCGACGGTCGCCGCACGCTCCGGCCGCGCGCCCTTTCTGTTTTCGGTGCATTCCTTCACCCCCTTCATGCAGGGCATCGCCCGGCCATGGCATGTCGGCGTGCTATGGGACAGCGACGACCGCGTGGCGAAACCGCTGATCGAGGCGCTCGCCGGCGATGGTTCGCTCATCGTCGGCGACAACGAACCTTATGACGGCGCCCTGCGCGGCGACACCATGTTCCGCCATGCCATCGTCAACGGCTATCCGCATGCGCTGATCGAGATCCGGCAGGATCTGATCGCCACGGCGCGGACGGCCCGCAACTGGGCGAAGCGCCTCGCCCCAATCGTTGACGCGATCAACCGGCGTCCCGATATACATGAGGTGCGACGCTTCGGCTCGCGCACCGGCCCGACGTAAGAGGAGGATTGTGATGACGCGGATCGACGAGACCAGGCAGCGCGATTTCGAGGCCGCTGCATTCCGCCGCCTGCTCAGGCACCTGCGCGAACGCACGGACGTCCAGAACATCGACCTGATGAACCTCGCCGGCTTCTGCCGCAACTGCCTCGCCAACTGGTATCGCGAGGCCGCTGAGGCCGAGGGCACGGCGCTTTCCAAGGACGAGGCGCGCGAGATCGTCTACGGCATGCCCTATGACGAGTGGCGCAGTCGCCACCAGCTTGAGGCGTCCGACGCGCAGAAAGCCGCCTTCGATCAGAACCGGCCCAAGGATCACTGAGCATCCTCCAGGTCGCATCGAACGCGCGTTTCGCTTCCACGCCGATCTCCGCGCACGGGTGCGGTATGCGGTCGCCTTCCAACGGTACATGAGGAACATGGAGCGCGCCTGACGTTCCGGCAACAACCCGACAAGCGCCCATTCCGCGACAGGATCGCGGGACGGACATCGGTGAAACCCCGATGCGGCTCGCCAACCCGCTGATTGGACGCGGCGCATGAAACGATTTAAAAGGCGGTCGTCTTCAGCCCTTCGGATTATCAACCATGGATGAACAGAGCCGGAAGAGGATTGCCGTGCGCGGACGCTGGGCGGTCGCCGCCATGTTCCTCGTCAATGGTTTCATCACCGGAAGCTGGGCGCCCCAGATCCCGGTCCTGCTGGCGCGGCTGGAAATCAGCAAATTCACGCTTGGCCTTCTCATCCTGCTGTTCGGCGCTGGCGCGGTGGTCGCCATGTCGTGGTGCGGGCATCTGATCGCACGGCATGGCTCGCGCACCGTTCTTACCCGCTTCGCCATCGCCGCCAGCTTTGGCCTGCTTCTGGTGGCGCTGGCCCCCAACGTGGCTCTGGCGGCGCCGGCCATGGTTGTCTTCGGCGGCCTGATCGGCGCCATGGATGTGGCCATGAACACCAATGCCGTAGTGGCGGAACGCCGGCTGGAGCGCGCCATCATGTCGTCATCGCACGGTTTCTGGAGCCTTGGCGGCTTCGTCGGCGGCGGACTGGGCGGTGTGGGCATCCAGATGCTCGGGCATCTGGCCCACGCCGCGATCATCACCGCCATCGCCTTCGCCGGCGTCATGCTGGCCGCGCGTCATCTGGTGTCGGAGAACCGCCCCGCCGCCGCCGCCGCACGCGCCCGTTTCGCGCTGCCGCGCAATCCTCTCATCTACCTCATCGGCATCATGGCGCTGTTTTCGATGACGCCGGAAGGCGCGGTGCTCGACTGGGCGGCGCTCTATCTGCAGCAGGAGCTTGGCGCTGACCTCGCCACGGCGAGCCTCGCCTTCGCCGCCTTCTCCGGGGTCATGGCCTGCATGCGCTTTGCCGGCGACGCGGTGCGCAACCGCTTCGGAGCGGTGACGACACTTCGCGTCTGCGCGCTCCTCGCCGCCGCCGGCATGCTGGGGGCCGGGCTCGCCTTCTCGCCATGGATGGCGATCGTCTGCTTCGCCTTCTGCGGCGTCGGCATCGCCAACATGGTGCCGATCGCGTTTTCCGCCGCCGGCAACCAGCACGGCATACCCTCGGGCGTCGGCATGAGCGTGGTTACGACCATGGGTTATTGCGGCATTCTGGTCGCGCCGTCGGCCATCGGCTTCGTGGCCGAGCATATCGGCTTCGGGCCGGTTTTCATCGGCCTGTCGGGACTGCTGTTCATCGTCTTCCTGATGGCCGGACTGGCGCATCGCGCGGATTTCAGCCTCAGCCAGCCAGCGGAATAGGGCGTATCGGAGGCGTCAGCGAAGCGCCCCGCCGTGATATGAAAAAACGAGGCCGATGTCAGATCCGGCCCATCAGCACCATGATCAGCAGCACCACCAGAAGCACGCCCACGATACCGGAAGGGCCGTAACCCCAGTTGCGCGAATAGGGCCAGCTCGGAATGGCGCCGATCAGGATGAGAACCAGAACGATGATAAGAAGCGTCGTGAGCGGCATGACTGAACTCTCCCGCCAGTAAGTGTCTCATTCCACAATGCGCGAACCGGTCCGGACGTTCCAATCTCCTTTGCAGGCATGAAAAAACCCGGGCGCGAGGCCCGGGTTTTTCTTGTCTGGTTCAGGCTGCGGCTCAGGCGGCCTTTTCCAGCTTGCCTTCCCACTTGCCGAGCGCGGCCAGCGAGTTCATGCGGGCGCGATGCGTGAACGCGGCCTGCGCGGCGGCGACGTTCTCAGCCTTGCCCGACCATGCCTTCTGCGGCGCGGCCTGGAGGGCGCGGCCATAGGAGAAGGTCAGCTTCCACGGATGCGGGCCGATGGCGTTGATGGCGTTGAGGTTGGCGGTGGCCTCCTCGTCCGACTGGCCGCCCGACAGGAAGGCGATGCCCGGAACGGCGGCCGGAACCACTTCGCGGAACAGCTTGATGGTCCTCTCGGCGACTTCCTCGGGCGTGTTGCTGATCCCCGACTTCTTGCCCCCGATGACCATGTTCGGCTTCAGGATCGTGCCTTCGAGGACCACGTCGGCGGCGTTCAGCTCGGCGTAGAGCTGGAGCAGCGTGACCTTGGTGACCTCATAGCAGGTGTCGATGTCATGAGCGCCGTCCATCAGCACTTCCGGCTCGACGATCGGCACGATGCCGGCTTCCTGGCAGAGCGCCGCATAGCGGGCCAGCGCATGACAGTTGGCGTCGATCGTGTAGCCCGAGGGAACAGCCTCTTCCTCGTTGATATCGATCACGGCGCGCCACTTGGCGAAACGGGCGCCGAGCTTGTGATATTCGGCCAGACGCTCACGCAGGCCGTCGAGGCCTTCGGTGATGGTGTCGCCGGGGAAAGCGGCCAGCGGCTTGGCGCCGGCGTCGACCTTGATGCCGGGGATAGCGCCGGCGGCCTTGATGACGTCGACCAGCGGCGTGCCGTCGGCCGCTTTCTGGCGGATGGTCTCGTCGTAAAGGATGACACCGGAAATGTAGCTGGTCATCGCCTCTTCGGTGCGGAACATCAGCTCACGGTAGTCGCGGCGGTTGTTTTCCGTGGATTCGACGCCGATGACGTCAAAGCGCTTCTTGATCGTTCCGGAACTTTCATCCGCCGCAAGAATGCCCTTGCCGCTGGCCACCATGGCCGCGGCGATATCTTCAAGACGTTCGCTCATAGAGTCACTCCTAAATAAAGCACCGGCTGGATGGGATGCCCGCCGCATAGCAGAACCCGCCCGGCAAAGGAATGCCGCCGCCGGGTCCTAATCGATTGAAAGGTCACAGATTCAGCCTTTCGGCCGGAACCTGTGAGTATCAGCGCTTCAGAACCTCGACACCCGGCAGCGGCTTGCCCTCCATCCACTCCAGGAAGGCGCCCCCGGCTGTCGAGACATAGGTGAAGTCGGCGGCGGCGCCCGCATGATTGAGGGCCGCGACCGTATCGCCGCCGCCTGCCACCGAAATCAGCCTGCCCTCGCGCGTGCGGCCCGCGGCATGGCGCGCGGCCTCGACCGTGGCGCGGTCGAACGGCTCGATCTCGAAGGCCCCCAGCGGACCGTTCCAGACGAGCGTCGCCGCCCTGTCGATCCACTGGTTGACCACCTCGACGCTCTTCTGCCCCGCATCGAGGATCATCGCGTCCTGCGGCACCGCGTCGATGGCGACGGTCTCGCTGGCGGCTCCCGCCCTGAACTCGCGCGCCACCACGCCGTCCACCGGAAGGATAACTGCGCAACCCGCCTCCGCCGCCTCGATCATGATCTGCTTTGCGGTCTGGCCAAGATCGTGCTCGGCCAGCGACTTGCCGACCTCCGTGCCGCGCGCGGCAAGGAAAGTGTTGGCCATGCCCCCGCCGATCACCAGCGCGTCGACCTTCTTCACCAGGTTCATGAGCAGATCGATCTTGGTCGAGACCTTGGCCCCGCCGACGATGGCGACCACCGGCTTGGCCGGGCTGCCCAGCCCCTTCTCCAGCGCTTCCAGTTCGGCCTGCATGGTCCGGCCCGCATAGGCCGGCAGGACATGCGCCAGCCCCTCGGTGGACGCATGCGCCCGATGCGCGGCGGAAAAGGCGTCGTTGACATAGATGTCGCCATTGGCGGCCAGCGCCCTGACGAATTCGGGATCGTTCTTTTCCTCGCCCTTGTGAAAACGGGTGTTCTCCAGAAGCAGCACCTCGCCATCCTTCATGGCGGCGATGGCGGCGGCAGCCTTTTCGCCCACGCAGTCGCCGGCGAAGCCGACCGCGCGGCCAAGCACTTCGGCAGCGCTCCTCGCCACCGCCTCCAGCGAGAATTCCGCCTTCGGCTCGCCCTTGGGACGGCCGAAATGGGCAAGCAGGACGACCTTTGCGCCCTTGTCCGCCAGTTCGGCGATGGTCGGGCCAACGCGCTCGATGCGCGTGGCGTCCGTGACTTTCCCCTCCGCCATCGGCACGTTGAGGTCCACGCGCACCAGCACCCGCTTGCCGGCGACGGAACCGATATCGTCCAGCGTCTTGAAGCCAACCGTCATGTCGAAATCACCCTTTCGAGAAAGCTGCCGAAACCCAGGGGCCGGCGCTCTGATGCGACGCTTATGACACAAAGCAAAACGCCCGGCAAAGCCGGGCGTTTCGTTGCATCAACGTGGATCAGGCAATGGTCTTGCCAAGCGCGACGGCCGTATCGGCCATGCGGTTGGAGAAGCCCCATTCATTGTCGTACCACGACATGACGCGTACCAGATTGCCCTCGATGACCTTGGTCTGGTCCAGCGCGAAGGTTGAGGAAGCCGGATTGTGGTTGAGGTCGATCGAGACCAGCGGCTCGTTGGTGTAGGCGAGAACGCCCTTAAGCGGACCGTCTGCAGCCGCGACCAGCACCGCATTGACCTCGTCGACGGTGACGTCGCGCTTCGGCACGAACTTGAAGTCGATGACCGAGACGTTCGGCGTCGGCACGCGGATCGACACGCCGTCGAGCTTGCCCTTCAGTTCCGGCAGCACCAGACCGACGGCCTTGGCTGCGCCCGTCGAGGTCGGGATCATCGACACGGCGGCCGCGCGGGCGCGGTAAAGGTCCTTGTGCATGGTGTCCAGCGTCGGCTGGTCGCCCGTATAGGCGTGCACCGTGGTCATGAAGCCCTTCTCGATGCCGAACGCATCGTTGAGCACCTTGGCCACCGGAGCCAGGCAGTTGGTGGTGCAGGAGGCGTTGGAGATGACCACGTGGTCCTTCGTCAGCTTGTCGTGGTTGACGCCGTAGACGACGGTGAGGTCGGCGCCATCGGCCGGAGCCGAGACGATGACGCGCTTGGCGCCGCCGGCAAGGTGGGCCGAGGCCTTTTCCTTGGAGGTGAAGATGCCGGTGCATTCCAGCACGATGTCGACGCCGAGCTCGCCCCACGGCAGCTTGGAGGGATCGCGCTCCGCGAACACCTTGAAGGAGTCGGAGCCGACCGAAATCGTGTCGCCGTCGACCTTCACCTCGCTCGGGAAACGGCCATGCACGGAATCGTAGCGCAGCAGATGCGCGTTTGTCTCGACCGGGCCGAGGTCGTTGATGGCGACGACATCGATGTCCTTGCGGCCGCTTTCATAGATCGCGCGCACGATGTTGCGGCCGATGCGGCCAAATCCGTTGATGGCAACCTTCACAGTCATGTCCGTCTCCTGAAGCGGGAAAAATCCCTGCCGTTCTTAAGGGAGGCGGGCTCTGGAATCCATCTCCCGCCACCTGCTTCAAATCGATTAGCCGGCCCCTGGCCTATCAATTCCCGGGGCCTGCCTGTCGATCGTGCAAAGGTCAGCCGTGCAGCCGACCTTCAGCCGCCTTGGCCACGGCCTCTGCGGTGATGCCAAAATGCGCGTAGAGCTGCTCGATGGTGCCGCTGGCGCCGAAACCGGTCATGCCGACGAAGAGACCGTCAGAGCCGATCACCGCATCCCAGCCCTGGCGGATGCCGGCCTCGACCGCCACCTTCACCGGAGCCTTGCCGATCGTCTCCGCGCGATAGTCGGCATCCTGCTGCTCGAAAATGTCGAGGCAAGGCGCGGAAACGACGCGGGTCGGATGGCCGTGGCCCTGCAGCAGGTCGCGCGCCTTGAGGGCGATCTCGACCTCGGAGCCCGTGGCGAAGATGGTCACGGCAGCTTCGCCGCCTTGCGCCGCTGCCAGCTCATAGGCGCCCTTGCGGCACAGGTTCTCTTCCACATAGGCGGTGCGCACCGCCGGCAGGTTCTGGCGGGTCAGCGCCAGCGTCGAGGGCGTCTTTTCCGATTCCAGCGCGATCTGCCAGCACTCGGCAGCCTCGGTCGCATCTGCCGGGCGGAAAACGTTGTGATTGGGAATGGCGCGCAGCGCCGCCACATGCTCGACCGGCTGGTGGGTCGGACCGTCCTCGCCCAGACCGATGGAATCATGGGTCATGACGAAGATCGAGCGGATGCCCATCAGCGAAGCCAGACGCATGGCCGGGCGCGCATAGTCGGAAAAGCACAGGAAGGTGCCGCCATAGGGAATGACGCCGCCATGCAGGGTCAGGCCGTTCATGGCCGCCGCCATGCCGTGCTCGCGGATGCCGTAATGGATGTAACGCTCGCCGTAATTGTCGGGCGTGATCGGCTTCGTCTGGCTGGTCTTGGTGTTGTTCGAGCCGGTCAGGTCCGCCGAGCCGCCAATGGTTTCCGGGGTCACGCCGTTGATGACCTCCAACGCCATCTCCGAAGATTTGCGGGTGGCGACCTTCGGCTTGTCTTCGGCCAGCTTCTTCTTGTAGTCGGCGATGGCCGCGTCGAGCCCTGCCGGCAGCCTGCCCGCCATGCGGCGCTCGAACTCGGCGCGCTTGCCCGCATCGGTCTTGCCGAGACGCTCCTCCCACGCCGCTCGCGCTTGTGCGCCCCGCGCACCGGCGGCGCGCCAGGCGTCCAGCACGTCGGCGGGAACCTCGAACGGCTCGTAGGACCAGCCGAGCGCCTTGCGGGCGCCGGCGATTTCTTCCGCGCCGAGCGGCGAACCATGCACCTTGTTGGTGCCGGCCTTGGTCGGCGCGCCGAAACCGATTGTCGTCTTGGCGGCGATCAGAGTCGGCCGGTCGGACTTCTGCGCGGCTTCCAGCGCAGCCGCGATGGCGTCAGGGTCCAGACCGTCGATCTTCATCGTGTTCCAGCCGGAAGCGGCGAAGCGGGCCACCTGATCGGTGTTGTCCGAGAGCGTCACCGGACCGTCGATGGAGATGTTGTTGTCGTCCCAGATGACGACCAGCTTGTTGAGCTTCAGATGTCCGGCAAGCGCGATGGCCTCCTGGCTGACGCCTTCCATCAGACAGCCGTCGCCAGCCAGCACATAGGTATGGTGGTCGACCAGATCGTCGCCGAAGGCCGCATTCATGATGCGCTCGCCGAGCGAGAAGCCGACCGAATTGGCGATGCCCTGCCCGAGCGGGCCGGTGGTCGTCTCGATGCCGGCGGCGTGGCCATATTCGGGATGGCCGGCGGTGCGCGAGCCCAGCTGGCGGAAATTCCTGATCTCGTCGAGGGTGATGTCCTCGTAGCCGGTCAGGTAAAGCAGCGAGTAGAGCAGCATCGAGCCATGGCCGGCTGACAGGATGAAGCGGTCGCGATCGGCCCAGTGCGGGTTCTTCGCATCGAATTTCAGGAAGCGGGTGAAGAGCACCGTGGCGATGTCGGCGCAGCCCATCGGCAGGCCCGGATGGCCCGAATTGGCCTTCTCGATCGCATCCATGGAAAGAAAGCGGATCGCATTCGCCATCCGGTCGTGTTGTTCGCGCGAGGGCATGGTTCCTCCAGCAGGATCTGGGCAGAAAAAGAGGTGGGGCGACACATAGCAGGCGACGCCTTGAAGTCAACAAATCGGTGCGTTTTCATGGCTTTTCGGCCGATTCGACGCACCCTTTGCCGTCGTTAGCGGGGGACAGGCCCAGAGCTTTGTTGACGCATGGTTCACACGGAGCCTAATGTTTCCTCGATAACGCGTTCTGAACGCGTACGATTCGGTGATGCGCATAAATGGGATATGAGCCATGACCGGGGAAACCACGCTCAAGGAGGTCATCGCCCGACTGGGCAAGGCCATGGAAAGCCTCGAGAACGCGGTCGCCGCCCGGCTTGAACATGAACGCGACTATGCCGAGGCGGAGGCCGAGGTGCAGCGCATGAATGCCGACCGCTCGCGGCTGGCGCAGGAACTCGACAATTCGGAAGCCCGCGCCGAGCGTCTGGAAGAAGCCAACAAGGAAGTGTCGCGTCGTCTGGTGACCGCCATGGAAACGATCCGCGCGGTGCTGGACAGATAGGTTCGGGAGTGTCGCAATGGCGCAGGTGACGGTTTCGATCGATGGCAAGCAGTATCGCATGGCCTGTGACGAAGGTCAGGAGGAGCATCTCATCGGCCTCGCCGAGCGCTTCGACCGCTACGTGCTGCATCTCAAGGAATCCTTCGGCGAGATCGGCGACCAGCGGCTGACGGTGATGGCCGGCATCATGATCATGGATGAGCTTTCCGAACTGCAAAAGCGCGTCATGGGCATGGAAAGCGAGATCCTGACCCTGCGCAAGACACGCGACGACGCGCTGAGCAAAGCCGACAAGAACGACGCGGCTCTCACCGGCGCGCTGGGATCGCTCGCCGACCGGATGGAGACGCTGGCCGGAACCCTGACGACCCGCAAGGAATAGGCGTCCATTCCGCAAAGCCCGGTTGTCGGAATCCGGCTGCCGGAAATTTCCTCTCCGGAAGAATATTTTTCCGTTTTGCGGCCATGGGCCGTTACAATTTTCTTTCTGCTGCACGGCTGCGTGGGCTAGACTGCAATCCAGCCATTTCCGGACAACAAAAGGCAGGGATACATCATGAGCCTCCGCATCAACGACACGGCCCCCGATTTCACGGCGGAAACCACGCAGGGCGTCATTCACTTCCACGACTGGATCGGGGATGGCTATGCCGTTCTGTTCTCGCACCCGAAGGATTTCACGCCGGTCTGCACCACCGAGCTCGGCACCATGGCGGGGCTGGAGGAGCAGTTCACGAAGCGCAACGCCAAAATCATCGGCATTTCGGTCGATCCGGTGGAGAGCCATGAGCGCTGGAAAGACGATATCCGCACCGTCACCGGTCATGCGGTCGAGTACCCGCTGATCGGCGACACCGATCTGAAAGTCGCCAAGCTTTACGACATGCTGCCGGCCGAAGCCGGCGACAGCTGCGAGGGCCGCACGCCCGCCGACAACGCCACTGTACGTTCGGTGTTCGTCATCGGACCGGACAAGAAGATCAAGCTGGTCCTCACCTATCCGATGTCGACGGGGCGCAATTTCCAGGAAATCCTGCGCGCCATCGATTCCATCCAGCTGACGGCAAAACATCAGGTGGCGACGCCGGCCGACTGGCAGCAGGGCGATGACGTGATCATCACCGCCGCCGTCTCCAACGAGGACGCCGTCAAGCGCTTCGGCTCCTACGAAACCATCCTGCCTTACATCCGCAAGACGAAGCAGCCGGCGGCCTGAAGGCAGGTCTCCGGCACAAGCGCGTCGCTGCCACGGATGGAGCGGCGCGCCCTCCCCGCTTTCCGCCTGTTCAGGATGGGCTCGATGCTTGCGCGGATGCCCCGACGAAAGCCAGACCATGAACCAGCTCCCTTATGAAATCGTGGCCCGCGATCCGACGGTGGAAGACTATATGCGCCTTCGCGCAGCCGGAGGTCTGAGCGCCTTTTCGCGGGATGCCGCGAGCGCCGGGCTGAAAGGCGCTCACTTTGCCGTGCTTGTGATGCAGGGCGACAAAGTCGTCGGCATGGGGCGGCTGATCGGCGATGGCGGCTGCTTTTTCCAGATCGTCGACATCGTTGTCGAGCCGGACCATCAGGGCCGAGGCCTGGGCAAGGCCATCATGGCGGCGTTGATGGATTACGTCACAACCGCGCTTCCATCCTCGGCCTATGTCAGCCTGATTGCGGATGTCCCGGCAAACAAGCTCTACGAGCAGTTCGGTTTTCGGGAAACCGCGCCGAACTCCCTCGGTATGGCCTTCAAGGTGCCCTGAACGCGGGTTTCCTGCTGTAAAACCCCTGCCAAACGAAAACGGCGCTCCACTCCGGAGCGCCGTTTGTTTTGAAATCGCGGACGGGGTTACGCCGCCGGCTGCGCCTCGATCGTGCGGAGCGCCTGCACCTGGCGCTTGGCCTCGGCCTTCACCGCGTCCTGCACCTTCTCGAAGGCGCGCACCTCGATCTGGCGCACGCGCTCGCGGCTGATGTCGAATTCGCCGGACAGTTCCTCCAGCGTCAGCGGCTCTTCCGAAAGGCGGCGCGCCTCGAAGATGCGGCGCTCGCGATCGTTCAGCACGGACATGGCGCTCGCCAGCATCTTGCGGCGATTGTCCAGTTCGTCCTGCTCGATGAGCATCTGTTCCTGGCTGTCGCTGTCGTCGACCAGCCAGTCCTGCCACTCGCCGCCTTCGCCTTCGCTGGCGCGGATCGGCGCGTTGAGCGAGGCGTCGCCCGACAGGCGGCGGTTCATCGAAACCACCTCCTCTTCGGAGACGTTGAGGCGCGTGGCGATCTCGGCGATCTGGTCGGGCCTGAGGTCACCGTCGTCAAGCGCCTGAATCTTGCTCTTCACCTTGCGCAGGTTGAAGAACAGGCGCTTCTGGTTGGCGGTTGTGCCCATCTTCACCAGGCTCCAGGAACGCAGGATATATTCCTGGATCGAGGCCTTGATCCACCACATGGCGTAGGTGGCCAGCCGGAAGCCGCGCTCCGGCTCGAATTTCTTGACCGCCTGCATGAGACCGACATTGCCTTCCGAGATCACCTCGCCGATCGGCAGGCCGTAGCCGCGATAGCCCATGGCGATCTTGGCCACGAGCCTCAGATGGCTGGTGACGAGCTTGTGTGCGGCGTCGGTGTCGTCATGCTCGTTATAGCGCTTGGCGAGCATATACTCTTCCTGCGGCTGGAGCATGGGAAAGCGGCGGATTTCCTCAAGGTAGCGGGTCAGGCCACCTTCGCCGGAAACGATGCTGGGTAGTGACTGGGCCATAAAGCACCCTCCTCTCTAGAGCGATGCCCCCGAAACGCGGCGGGCATGTGGCGCGGATGCCGAAAACGCACATCCGCCAATACGAACTTATACAGGAACAAAACCAGAAAAGCACGCATTTGTTCAATACGAAACAGACTGTCACGGTGAAGTGAACAAAGCGAGTCAGGTTTTTTGATGGCAGGTTCAGATTTGGCGAAAGCCGCTTACGAGAGCAGCCATGTCCGCAGGCGGCGGCGCTTCGAACCGCATCATCATATGGGTGGCGGGATGCCGAAATGCAAGCAGCCGCGCATGCAACGCCTGCCTGGGAAAGGCCAGAACGGCATCCTTCAGCATCTGCGGCAACCGGTTCGCCTTGGTGCGGAAAGCCTGCCCGTAATCGGGATCGCCGATCACCGGGTGGCCGATATGGGCCATATGGACCCTGATCTGGTGGGTGCGGCCGGTCTCCAGCCGGCATTCCACAAGGCTTGCCGGCGCATATCGGGTCTGATCCTCGCCGAAACGCTCCTCGACCCGGTAGTGGGTGAGGGCATGGCGGGCGTCGTCGCGGCCTTCAGGCACCACGGCCCGCCGCACCCGGTCCGCCGCGCGGCCAAGCGGCGCATCGATGACGCCTGACAGGCGTTCGGGGACGCCCCAGACCAGCGCCACATAGGCGCGCTCCAGATCGCCGCCGCGGCCATGGTCGGCGAAGGCTTGCGAAAGCGCCTTGTGGGCGCGGTCGGTCTTGGCGGCGACCAGCACGCCGGACGTATCCTTGTCCAGCCGGTGCACGATGCCCGGGCGCTTCACCCCGCCAATGCCGGAAAGGCTGTCGCCGCAATGGTGGATCAGCGCGTTGACCAGAGTTCCCGTCCAGTTGCCGGCCCCCGGATGCACCACCAGCCCGGCCGGCTTGTTGACGACGATGAGTTCGTCGTCTTCGTAAAGAATGTCGAGCGGGATGGCCTCGCCCTGCGGGGACGCCGGTTCCGGCTCCGGCATGGCGATTTCGATGCGCTCTCCTGCGCCAAGCTTGCGCTTCGGCTCGCCCGCGGCGACGCCGCCGACCAGCACCGCGCCCTGCCGGATCAACGCCTGCACGCGGCTGCGCGACAGATCGGGGGCCAGTTGCGTGGCCAGCCACTGGTCGAGACGCTGGCCGGCGGCGTCCGCGCCGGTGACCAGTTCGAGCCGCTCGCCCTCTATCAATCCCGCACCCACTTCGTTATGACCGCTCATCCTGTCGAACTGTTGCGGACCCTGCCATGACCCGGCCCGAAGCCGAAGATGAAGACGAAAAGCCGCTGGACCCTTCCATCGAGAAAGTGCGCCGCAAGCTCATCCGCTTCATGGGCGTCAATCTTGGCCTGCTGTTCCTCGCCCTTATGGTGGTGATCGGCGCGCTTGTCTACAAATCCCGGACCTCGGCTCCCGAGATCGCGGCCCCCGCCGGCGACATACAGGCTCCCCCCGGCCAGACAGCTTCGGAGTATATGGAAGGCGACATCGTGCTCCCGGTCGGCGCGCGCATCGTCTCGCAGTCCATCTCCGGCAATCGCATTTCCATCGATGCGGAACTGGCGGGCGGCGAGCGCGTGCTCTTCGTCTACGACATCGCCGGGCAAAGGCTGATCGGACGTCTGGCCATCCGCAACAGATAGGGCGATCACTTCTGCGCGCGCAGCGCGGGCCCGTCTTGAAACTGCAATGCGACTCTGCCTATCTTTAACCTGTCGCCGCGTATAGGCGGCATGGTTGTTCTTGTTGCGAAAGGAAAGACACTGAGAACAGCACTTCGGAAGAAGGCCGAGATCGCGCCTTCGCCGGCCGGGATAGGCGCCAGCCAGCCCCGCGCCCTCGACATCGTCCTTGCCAGTCTCGAAGACTCCAAGGCCGAAAACATCATCCCCATCGACATTCAGGGCAAATCGAGCCTCGGCGATCATATGGTCATCGCCTCGGGCCGATCGCACCGTCATGTCGCGGCCGTCGCCGATCACCTGCTCAAGGCGCTCAAGGATGCCGGTTTGGGCAATGCGCGCGTCGAAGGGCTGTCCGGAGCGGACTGGGTCCTGATCGATTCGGGCGATGTCATCATCCATATCTTCCGTCCGGAAGTTCGTGAGTTCTACAATCTGGAGAAGATGTGGCAGGCTCCGGATCTGGAGGAAGAGACGCTGCACTAGCAGCATCGGACCGCAAGGTGGAATCCGGTTTTCGGGAGGATCCGATGCGTAATCCGGGGCGGGCATGAAACTCATCGTACACGCCGTGGGCCGCATGAAGTCCGGTCCCGAGAAGGAGCTTGGCGACCGCTATTATGAGCGGTTCGCCCGCAGCGGGCCTGCCGTCGGCCTCGAATTCGGCGGCGTCACCGAAATCCCCGAAGGGCGCGGCCAGACGGCGCAGGAGCGCCAGCGCGAGGAGGGCCAGAAGCTGCTCGCCCATGTGCAGGCGGGCGCCGCCCTCCTGCTGCTCGACGAGCGCGGAAAGAGCTTCTCCTCGCAGGAGTTCTCCGGCCGCATCAGCGCCATGCGCGACGAAGGCCGCAAGACGCTGGTGGTGGCTATCGGCGGGCCGGACGGCCATTCCGAAGCGCTGCGCCAGCAAGCCGATCTCACAGTTTCCTTCGGCGCGCTGACCTGGCCGCATCAGCTGGTGCGCGTCATGCTGGGCGAGCAGCTCTATCGCGTCGCCACCATTCTTGCGGGTCACCCCTATCATCGGGCCTGAGAATCAAGAATGACGGACGCATGACGTTCCGCCCGGATTTTCGCCCCATTCTGGCTTCAGCAGACTTGGGTCGCAAACCGGCCGGTGCAATCCTGCAAACATGGTTGATGATTCCTTAACGATGCCGCCGCTACTGTCGCTCCCGCATGGATGAGCGCTTGTCGAGATCGGAACCGGGCCTGAACGGCGCCCGCCGCCTGCTGGCGGCGCTGGCGCGTTTGCGCTTGTCTTCGTATCGCGAAAATGCGCCAGCGCTTTTTTGCGGCGCGAATGGGGGCGCAAAACCGCTTCGCACTGCTGCTGGAATTGCTCTGGCGCTGGTGGTTTCCTGCGGCCTGGCCCATGCCGCGGCAGAAGATCCGGTCGAAATCGACGCAAAACGCGCCGAATACGAGCAGGTGGCGCAGGAGATCAGCCTGTCGTCGGAGCGGCTCGCCAGACTGGCCGCCGACATCGCCTCGGTGCGCAAGGATTACGCCGGCATCACCGCCGCCCTCATCCAGTCGGCCAAGACCGAGCAGAAGCTCGGGCAGGACATCGACGACATCGGCACGAGGCTGGAGGATCTGAAGGGGCAGGACGCCCGCATCCGCGCCTCACTGGCAGAGCGCGGCGACGTGCTGGCCGAGGTTCTGGGCGCGTTGCAGCGCATGGGCCTCAGTCCGCCGCCCGCACTTCTGGTGCGCCCGGAGGATGCGCTGGCTTCGGTGCGCAGCGCCATCCTGCTCGGCGCCGTGGTGCCGGAGCTGCGCCACGAAACCGAAAAGCTGATGGCCGACCTGAAGGAGCATTCGCGTGTCACCGCCTCGATCGAGGCCGAGCGCGCGCGATTGACCGCCTCCGTCACCGAGCAACTGGCCGAGAAGCAGCGGCTCACGCTTCTTCTGGAGGCGCGCAAGAAATTCCAGGCGCAAACGCAGGAAGCCATCGAAGCCGAGCAGCAGAACGCGCAGGAGCTTGCCGCCCGGGCGCGCAGCCTGAGAGACCTGATCGCGGCGCTCGACAAGGAAGTCAGACGCAAGGCGGACGAGGAAGCGCGTGTCGCGGCCCTGCCGGTTCCGGAGGCCAACCGCCTGCTCGAACGCATCCCCTTCCGGTCGCTGCACGGCCAGATCGCGCTGCCGGTCATCGGCGCGGTGAAGCGCCGCTTCGGCGCCAGTGACGGTAACGGTTCGGTGATGCAGGGCGACATGGTTGCGACACAATCGGGAGCCATCGTCACCGCGCCGGCGGATGGGGAGATACTCTATGCGGGACCGTTCCGTTCCTACGGTCAACTCTTGATCCTCGACGCCGGCGGCGGCTATCATGTCGTTCTGGCGGGGATGAACAGATTGACCGTCGCGTCCGGCCAATCCGTTCTCGCGGGCGAGCCGATCGGCGCGATGGGTGAGGCAAGGGTGGCGAGCACCTCGGCTGTACAGGATGCAAACGCCACGCCGGAGCTCTATGTGGAGTTCCGCAAGGATGGTAAACCCGTTGATCCGACCCCGTGGTGGGCGGACCGTGTTTCTGGAAGGACGTGAAATGATGCGGAAACTCTCGCTCCTGTTTGCCGGTGCGCTCATGGGCGCATCCGCCATGAGCCTTGTCTATGGCGTCCCCGGCACGGCGGCGAACGCGGCGGGGGCCGAAACCTACAAGCAGCTCGCCATCTTCGGCGACATCTTCGAGCGCGTGCGCGCCCAATATGTGACGCCGCCCGACGACAAGGCCCTTGTCGAGAACGCCATCAACGGCATGCTCACCTCGCTCGATCCCCACTCCTCCTTCATGAACGCGGAAGCCGCGCAGGACATGCGCGTGCAGACCAAGGGCGAGTTCGGCGGCCTCGGCATCGAGGTCACCATGGAAAACGACCTCGTCAAGGTCATCACCCCGATCGACGACACGCCAGCCGCCAAGGCCGGCGTGCTGGCCGGCGACTACATCGCCAAGATCGACGGCGAGGAAGTGCGCGGCCTGACCCTCAATGACGCCGTGCAGAAGATGCGCGGACCCGTCTCGACCCCTATCACACTGACCATTCTGCGCGAGGGCGCGGACAAGCCGTTCGAGATTAAGGTCGTGCGCGACATCATCAAGGTGAAGGCGGTCAAGTTCCGCACCGAGGACGATGTCGGCTACATCAAGATCACCTCCTTCACCGAAAAGACCTATGACGACCTCGAGGCCGCCATCGCGTCGATCCGCAAGGATATCCCCAACGACAGGCTCAAGGGCTATGTGCTCGACCTGCGCCTCAATCCGGGTGGTCTGCTCGATCAGGCGGTCAGCGTCTCCGACGCCTTCCTCGACCGCGGCGAGATCGTCTCCACGCGCGGCCGCGACCCCAAGGACGTGACCCGCTTCGACGCCAAGCCGGGCGACTCCGTTGACGGCAAGCCGATGGTGGTGCTCATCAACGGCGGTTCGGCGAGCGCTTCCGAGATTGTCGCCGGCGCGTTGCAGGATCTGCGCCGCGCCACGGTGGTCGGCACCCAGTCCTTCGGCAAGGGCTCGGTCCAGACCATCATTCCGCTGGGCGAGAACGGAGCTCTGAGGCTGACGACGGCGCTCTACTACACGCCGTCCGGCAAATCGATCCAGGGCAAAGGCATCTCGCCCGACATCAAGGTCGACCAGCCGCTGCCGCCCGAATTGCAGGGCCGTGACCTGACCCGCGGCGAATCCGACCTCAAGGGCCACATCAAGGGCGCGGAAGAAGGTGACACCGGCTCCGGCTCGGTCGCCTATGTGCCGCCGGAAGCCAAGGATGACCTCCAGCTCATCTATGCGCTGGAGTTGCTGCGCGGGCAGAAGACCGACTCGGCCTTCCCGCCCAATCCGGACAAGGCCGTCCTCAACCAGTAAAGCGGCCCTGAAGCGCAAGCAGCGAATCCGAAAGATCGCGATGCGCTTCAGGACGTTCAGCCACTCGCGCGGACCTGTTCATCCGCATTGTGCAATGCCATCCTGCCGGGACCTTGGGGTTCCGGCAGTTTTGATTCGGGGCCAGCGGGAGCCGCATGGTTCCGGCGCTTTGTTTCGGGAGACGCTGCTTGGCTGACGAAAAGGAGATCGACCGTCCGCTTGGTCAGGGGCGAAAGCCGCGCGCCGCGCCCGCACGCCCCCGCATCTCCGCCAGCGCCGTCATAGCCGGCCTCGCCGCCGTGGCCGTGCTCGCCGCTTCGGCCATGATCGCATTGCGCGAGCGGCCCTGGCGCCAGCCGGAAGTCGTCGCCACGCCGCAACCTGCAACAGAAACGCCGGTCCAGCCGACGCGCGCCGAACCGCAGGTGGCGACGCAACCCGGCGGTGCGCAGATCATCCGTGTCCAGCCTGAGGAAACCGGCGAAGAGGGCGGCGCGATCGTGGTCCGCGACCCCTCCGCCTTGCAGCAGGATCTGCGCATCGCCCATCTGCCCGACCGGGCGCTGGTCGAGGAGACCGACGCCGGACCTCTGCCCATGCGCGGCGCGGACGGAAGGCGGCCCTTCGATGTCTATGCACGGCCGTGGTCGGGCGCGCGCGGAGCCCGCGTCGCCATTGTCATCGGCGGCCTGGCCGTCTCGCAGACCGGCACGCAGGCGGCGATCGCCCGGCTGCCGCCAGAGGTGACGCTGGCCTTCGCCTCGGGCGGCAACTCGATCGGCCGATGGATGCAGGAAGGCCGCCGGAAAGGCCACGAGATCGCCATGCAAATTCCGATGGAGCCGTTCGATTACCCCAATGTCGATCCCGGCCGCAACACGCTGACCGTGGACGCCGCGCCCGACGAAAACCTGCAGGCCATGCGCCGGGTGTTGTCGCGCACCACCAACTACACCACGGTCATGAACTATATGGGTGGGCGTTTCACCGCCGACGAAGAGGCGCTTGTCCCGATCATGCGGGAGCTGGCCGCACGCGGCCTCGGCTATCTGGACGACGGCTCCTCCGCCCGCAGCCGCGCGCCCGAACTGGCTGCGCAGGAGCGCATGCCGCTCGCCGTCGCCGACACCCAGATCGACGCCGTGCAGGACCGCACCGCGATCCTGAAGAAACTCGACGAACTGGAAGCCATCGCCCGCGCCAGGGGCAGCGCCATCGGCATCGGATCGGCCTTTGACGTGACGGTTGACGCCGTGGCCTCATGGGTCGATGAAGCGAAGATGCGCGGCATCGAGCTCGTGCCGGTTTCCGCCGTCGCCAACGATCCGGAGAAACGCTGAGACATGACGAAGAAGAAGCCCGTCGCCCCTGAAACCCTGCCCTATCGCCCCTGTGTCGGCGTGATGGTGCTGAATCGCGGCGGTCTGGTATGGGCCGGGCATCGCCTTCCCGAACCGGACGACGAGACCACCGGGTCCGACATGCTGTGGCAGATGCCGCAGGGGGGCATCGACAAGGACGAAGACCCGCTGGCCGCCGCCCGCCGCGAACTGTTCGAGGAAACGGGCATGGAGAGCGTGTCGCTTCTGGCCGAAGCGCCGGACTGGTTCCGCTACGATCTGCCCCCGGAACTGGTCGGCCTTGCTTTGAAGGGACGCTATCGCGGCCAGATGCAGAGATGGTTCGCCTTCCGCTTCGAGGGCGACGAAAGCGAAATCCGCGTGAATCCGCCGCCCGGCGGACATACGGCCGAATTCGACCGCTGGGACTGGCTGCCCATGGGCAGGCTGCCCGACCTTATCGTGCCCTTCAAGCGCAGGGTTTACGAGGAGGTCGTAAGCGCCTTCCGCCATCTGGCCGGATAGAGGTTTCACAGCCGGGCGGCATCGTCCGGCGTCGCGTAAACGCCGTGGCCGTCGTCCGCAGCGCCTTCTCGAAACTCCGCAAAAGACGGCCGGAAACACCCCTGTTCCGGCCTTTTTCGCAATCACCGGATTTCCGTGCGGAATCCGGGTTCCAAAGCCGCTCCGAATCGAATGATTCACTATGAGAGCTTCTATATTTGCAAGGAATATGCGCTCAATCGGTGTTACAAGCACTGAAGTTCTTTATTGACGCTTCTTTGTGAAAGAATACCGGGTGGGAGACATGAATCAGGTTCCACGTGGGCACAAGCCCGTCGCCGCCGATCCGGCGGCGAACGCCGGCGCCATCCTCACCATCGATCTCGGCGCTATCCGCGAGAATTATCGTCGCCTGAAAGCGAAACTGGGCAACACACGCTGCGCCGGCGTGGTCAAGGCGGATGGCTACGGTCTCGGCGCCGACCGTGTCGCGCGCGCGCTGATGCAGGAAGGCTGCGACACCTTCTTCGTCGCCCATGTCGGCGAGGGTATTGCCCTGCGCGCCGCCATCGGCCCCGGCCCCGTCATCCATGTTCTGAACGGCCCTCCGCCCGGCGCCGAGCCCGATGCGGTCGCCGCGGGCCTCACAGCCGTGCTCAACAGCATCGAGCAGCTTTCGGCGTGGCGTGAAGCCGCGAAAGTCGCCGGCCACTCCCTGCCGGCAGCCCTGCAAGTCGACAGCGGCATGTCGCGGCTCGGCATGTCGCCCGCCGAGGTCGAAGCAGTCGCCGCCGATCCCCATGCGCTCGACGGCGTCGACCTCAGGCTGGTGATGAGTCACCTCGCCTGCGCCGACGAGCCCCGCCATCCGGCCAACGAGGCGCAGCGCATGGAGTTCGATCGCCTGCGCGCCATGCTGCCGGCCGCTCCCGCCTCGCTGGCCAACTCCTCCGGCATTTTCCTCGGACCGAGCTACCATCACCAACTCGCCCGGCCGGGCGCGGCGCTCTATGGCGTCAATCCGACGCCGGGACAGGCAAATCCGTTGCGGCCGGTGATCGGCCTTCAGGCCAGAGTGATCCAGACCCGCACTGTGGGGAAGGGCGCGGGCATCGGCTACGGCCACACCGCCACTGCCGGGCAGCCGCAGCGCCTCGCCACAATCTCGCTCGGCTATGCCGATGGCTGGCATCGCTGCGCGGCCGCCTCCGCCCGTTTCGACGGGGTCGAACTGCCCTTCATCGGCCGGGTGTCGATGGATTCCATCATCCTCGACATTTCCGCACTGCCGGAAGGCAGGCTCGGGCCCGGCGATCTGGTGGACATGATCGACGCTGAACAGACCATCGACGACGTGGCGGGCTCCTACGGCACCATCGCCTATGAGGTGCTGACCAGCCTCGGCCATCGCTTCCACCGCATCCATATCGGCGCGTGATCCCGCCGGACCGCCCATTTTTTCGGGAGTAGAACATGAAAGTACTGGTCCTCGGCAGCGGCGTGATCGGCGTCACCACCGCTTATTTCCTGAGCGAGGCGGGCCATGAGGTGACGGTCCTCGACCGGCAGGACGGCCCGGCGCTGGAGACCTCCTTCGCCAATGCCGGCGAGGTCTCCCCCGGCTATTCCTCGCCATGGGCCGGCCCCAGCGTGCCGGTCAAGGCGCTGAAGTGGCTGACCATGAAGCACGGCCCTCTGGTTTTGAAGCCCACGCTCGACTGGCGCATGTATGCGTGGATGCTGAAGATGCTGCGCAACTGCACCGAGGCGCGCTACGCGCTCAACAAGTCGCGCATGGTGCCGATCGCTGAATACAGCCGCGACGTTCTGAAGGACCTGCGTTCGCGCACCAACATCGCCTATGACGAGCGCATGCAGGGCACATTGCAGCTGTTTCGCACCCAGAAGCAACTCGACGGCATTGGCGGCGATATCGAGGTGCTGAAGCAGACCGGCGTTCCTTACGAGGTGCTCGATCCCGAAGGCTGCATCGCGGTCGAACCCGGCCTGGAAAATTCACGCGGCAAGTTTTCCGGCGGGCTGCGCCTGCCCGGCGACGAAACCGGCGACTGCCATATGTTCACCGAGCAACTGGCGGAAATCGCCGAAGCAGCCGGCGTGAAATTCGAATATGGCGTCACCGTCACCGGCATCGAGACGTCCGGCGGCAAGATCACGGCCGTGAACACCGACGCAGGCAAGCGCACCGCCGACAGCTATGTGATGGCGCTGGGTTCTTATTCGCCAATCTGGATGCGCCGGCTTGGCCAGCCGATCCCGGTCTATCCCGTCAAGGGATATTCGATCACCGTGCCGATCCTGGACGCCTCGCGCGCGCCGGAATCGACCATTATGGATGACACTTACAAGATCGCCATCACCCGACTCGGCGACCGCATCCGCGTCGGCGGCACGGCGGAAATCTCCGGCTACAACCTCAACCTGAACGACGCCCGCCGCGACACACTGGTGCATTCGGTGACAGACCTGTTCCCCGGAGCCGGCGATTTCGACAAGCTGACCTTCTGGACCGGCCAGCGCCCGATGACGCCGGACGGACCGCCGATCGTGGGAACCTCGAAATACGCCAACCTTTACCTCAACACCGGCCACGGAACGCTCGGCTGGACCATGGCCTGCGGCTCGGCGCGGGTGCTGGCCGACATCATGTCGGGCCGCAAGCCGGATATCGACGCCAGCCCGCTCGGACCGCAGCGTTACGCGGCCTGATCCGCGAAAAACGACAACGGAGGATGCCCGGTCTGAACCGGGCATTTTCATTCCCGATGTCGCCTATCGTCAGTCGGCCGGCTTGAAGTTCAGCGCTATGCCGTTGATGCAATAGCGCAGGCCGGTCGGCGGCGGACCATCCGGGAAAACATGGCCGAGATGGCTGCCGCAGGTGGCGCAATGCACCTCGGTGCGGATCATGCCGTGGGTGCGGTCGGTGGTGGTGTCAACCGAACCGGGCGTCGGATCGTTGAAGCTCGGCCAGCCTGTTCCGCTCTCGAATTTAAGGCTCGCCTCGAACAGCTTCGCATCGCAGCCCGCGCAATGGAAAGCTCCGGCGCGATGCTCATGCAGCAACGCGCAGCTTCCCGGTCGCTCCGTGGCGTGCTGGCGCATGACCGCATATTGTTCCGGCGAAAGCAGCGCGCGCCATTCGGCGTCGCTGCGGGTGACGGGGTAGGTGGTGCTTTCCATGGAAATCTCCTGCCGGCGCAGTTTTCGTCATCCACAAAGATAGGACCGGACAACCGGCCTGACCAGATTGCGCTGCGTCTCAATGCACGGCGCGACCAAGCTGCTTCGTCGCCGCTTCCAGCCCTGAAAGCGTAAGCGGGAACATGCGCTGCCCGAAAAGCTCCTGAACCATGCCGATGGAATAGGTGTAGCTCCAGTGCTTCTCGGCGATCGGATTGAGCCACACAGCAGCCGGCCACTGGGCAAGCGCCCGTTGCAGCCAAACCGCGCCCGCTTCCGGATTCCAGTGTTCGACCGAGCCGCCCGGATGGCTGATCTCGTAAGGGCTCATCGAGGCGTCGCCGACGAAGATCGCCTTGTAGTCGGAACCATATTTGTGAAGCACGTCGAAGGTCGGGATCACTTCGGCGTGCCGGCGGCGATTGTCTTTCCAGACGCCCTCGTAGAGGCAGTTGTGGAAGTAGAAATATTCGAGCTGCCGGAATTCCGAGCGAACGGCTGAAAACAGCTCCTCCACGCTTCTGACATGGTCGTCCATCGAGCCGCCGATGTCGAAGAACATCAGAAGCTTCACCGCGTTGCGCCGCTCCGGCCGCGTCTTCACGTCGAGATAGCCATGCTCGGCCGTGGAGTGGATGGTGCCGGGAAGATCCAGCTCCTCGACCGCCCCGTCGCGCACCCAGCGGCGAAGTCGCTTCAGGGCGACCTTGATGTTGCGGGTGCCCAGTTCCACCGAATCGTCGAGATTCCTGAATTCGCGCCGGTCCCACACCTTCACCGCGCGCCGGTGGCGGCTCTCGTGCTGGCCGATGCGCACGCCTTCGGGATTATAGCCATACGCGCCGAAAGGCGAGGTTCCGGCGGTGCCGATCCATTTCGAACCGCCCTGATGGCGGCCCTTCTGCTCCTCCAGCCGCTGGCGCAGCGTTTCCATCAGCTTCTCGAAGCCGCCGAGCGATTCCACAAACCGCTTTTCTTCCTCGCTGAGGTGCTTTTCGGCCAGCCGCCGCAGCCAGTCCTCTGGCAGGTTGGCGATATCGACGCCGGTCTCGCCCGAAACAGCCTCGACGCCGCGGAAGACATGCGCGAACACCTGATCGAAGCGGTCGATATGGCGCTCGTCCTTCACCAGCGCCGTGCGCGCCAGATAGTAGAACCCCTCGATGTCGTAATCGACCAGTCCCGCTTCCATGCCCTCCAGAAGCGACAGATATTCCCGCAGCGAGACGGGCACTTTCGCCGCTTTCAGTTCGAGGAAAAAGGGAATGAACATGCCGGCGTTGTAGCGCTTTTCACCGCATTGTAAAATGGCGACGCCGGCCCTCCGGTTACAGCCGATATTTGAGAAAACCGGTGTTCTCCGCCACATGGTCGTAAAGCCGGCGCGCCTTGCCGTTGCTTTCATGCGTGAGCCAGTAAACCTCGCCCGCCTGCGCTTCTTCGGCGGCCTTCCGTACGGCCTCGATCAGGGCCGCGCCGACGCCGACGCCACGCACCGCCGGATCGACGAACAGGTCCTGCAAATAGCATTTGTTGGCCAGCGACCAGCCGGACCGGTGATACATGTAGTGGGTCAGGCCAACCGCCTTGCCGTCGACCAGAGCGATAAGACCCTTCGGCTCGAATTCGCCGGACGAGAACAGCCGCTCCCATGTAGAGGCGTAGACTTCCTGCGGCAATTCGACCTCATAAAAGTCCAGATAGGCGTTCCACAACCGCCGCCAGTCGGCATGGTCGCTCTGCTCCAGCAGACGTATGGTGATGTCGCTCATGCTTTTCTCCCGTTCGCGGCGCCAGCCTGGATCGGCCCGGCAGGGTGCGCCATGGTGCAGGGCGAAGCGTCTCCTGCCCATGCCTCTCCACGCCTTTCCTTATGGGCCAGCTTTGTGTAAAGCGATGATCAGCAACTCCCGCAACGACACTACGGGCACAAGCCATGGACAAGTTCACCCAGCTCACCGGCGTCGCAGCGCCTCTGCCGATTGTCAATGTCGACACCGACATGATCATCCCCAAGGATTATCTGAAGACGATCAAGCGCACCGGGCTCGGCACGGGCCTGTTCGCCGAAATGCGCTACAATGAGGACGGTTCGGAAAACCCCGACTTCGTGCTCAACAAGCCGGCCTATCGCCAAGCCCAGATCCTCGTCGCCGGCGACAATTTCGGCTGCGGCTCAAGCCGCGAGCATGCGCCCTGGGCGCTGCTCGACTTCGGCATCCGCTGCGTGATCTCGACTTCCTTCGCCGACATTTTCTACAACAACTGCTTCAAGAACGGCATCCTGCCGATCACGGTCAGCCAGGAGGATCTGGACAAGCTGATGGACGACGCCTCGCGCGGCGCCAACGCTACGCTGTCGATCGATCTGGAAACCCGGGAAATCCGTGGCCCCGATGGCGGCGTCATCACCTTCGACCTTGACGACTTCAGGCGTCACTGCCTGTTGAACGGCCTCGACGACATTGGCCTGACCATGGAAAAGGCCGGCTCGATCAGCAGTTTCGAGCAGAAGAACGCCGAGGTCCGTCCCTGGGCCTGATACCGGCTTAACAACCGATTGACGGGATGCGCGCCTGAAGGTTCGCATCCCGTTTTCGTATCCGGCGTCGAATTTCGCCGCGCCCGCGCGGTGGACAGACCGACACGGCTTTCCTAGTTTTGCCTGCTCCCAGCCATCCTGATTCGGCTGCTCCGGTCGGGACAGCGATCACCGCGCAACCGGAGGTTCGCAAGCATGAAACCGATTTCCCGCCCATCGCTCGCAGCACTCATCGGCGTCGGCCTTTGCGTCGGCGCATTCGCCCAGAGCGACGAGCAACAATCCGTTCCGTTCGCAGACGGTGCGCTCACCATCACCCAGAAAGAGGAATATGGCGAGAAGACCCTGTCCTTTGGCGACAAGGAGCTGGCCAGCGCCTATGTGGTCTATTTCGACCAGATCGCCAAACTCGGCGACGTCGAGGTGGCGCTCTTCGACGTTGGCGACGGCGGCAACGCCTGCGGCCCGGCCAAGATCATGGTGTGGAAGGGCGAGGATGGCGCGATCCGGCGCGCCAGCATCGGCGAGGATGATTGCGGCGCGCCGGTGACCGCGGTTGCAGGCGACTGGCTCTATTTCGTGCCGTGGCTGACGCCGGGGACCTCCGGCGTGGTGAAGCGCTGGACGCCGCAGGATGGTTTCGCGACGGCGGGCAAGCTCACCTATGCGCCCGAAGCCGGCACGACATGGAAAGACATCGACCCGGCCAGGCTCGGCAGCATGATTGACGCCTTCGGCAACGAGGCCGTCTACGACAGGGCGCAGGAGCTTCTGGGCGACAGGCTCGAAGAGGTGGCGACCAGCCTTCTGGTCAGCGGCGCGCCCGAAAAGACCGGATCGGGCCTGATTTTCGGCGATGGCTGCATCCCGCACGCCTGTGGAACCTATAATGGTTTCATGGCCATCGACGCCGCCAATGAAAAGCTCTATCTGGCCCGCCAGACCGACGACAACAGGCCGGAAGCCTGGCCAGCAGCGGAAAGCTGGCCCGCCGACTTGCGGGAAGCCATGGAAAAGGCGCTCACCTCCAGCGAATGAGCCACCCGGCCCACGCTTCCATCTTGCGCAAGCGCGCACGCGCGGCTAGCAAAGCTGCGGTTCAAACACTCCTCGGGAATGATCTCATGGCTGCGAAAAAACTCTTCCTCCTCCCCGGCGACGGCATCGGGCCCGAAGCAATGGCGGAGGTGAGGAAGCTGATCGCCGTCATGAACGAGGATGGCGCCGGCTTCGAGACCGAGGAAGGCCTGGTCGGCGGCTGCGCCTACGACGCCCACGGCGAGGCCATTTCCGAATCCGACATGGAAAAGGCGCTGGCCGCCGACGCCGTGCTGTTCGGTGCGGTCGGCGGGCCCAAGTGGGACGCCGTGCCCTACGAGGTGCGCCCGGAAGCCGGCCTGCTGCGCCTGCGCAAGGACCTCGAACTGTTCGCCAACCTGCGCCCCGCCATTTGCTACCCGGCGCTGGCCGCCTCCTCCTCGCTCAAGCAGGAAGTGGTCGAAGGCCTCGATATCCTCATCGTGCGCGAACTGACCGGAGGCGTCTATTTCGGCGAGCCCAAGCAGATCATCGATCTCGGCAACGGCCAGAAGCGCGGCATCGACACGCAGGTCTATGACACGTTCGAAATCGAGCGCATCTCGGGCGTCGCCTTCGAACTGGCTCGTACGCGCAACAACCACGTCACCTCGATGGAAAAGCGCAACGTCATGAAATCGGGCGTGTTGTGGAACGAGGTCGTCACCGCCACCCACAAGGCGAAATACAGCGACGTCAGGCTCGACCACATGCTGGCCGACGCCGGCGGCATGCAGCTGGTGCGCTGGCCCAAGCAATTCGACGTCATCGTCACCGACAACCTGTTCGGCGACATGCTCTCCGACGTGGCCGCGATGCTGACCGGCTCGCTGGGCATGCTGCCTTCCGCCTCGCTTGGCGCGCCGGACGCCAGGACGGGCAAGCGCAAGGCGTTATATGAGCCGGTGCACGGCTCCGCCCCGGACATCGCCGGCAAGGGCATCGCCAACCCGATCGCCATGCTCGCCTCCTTCGCCATGTGCCTGCGCTATTCCTTCAACATGGTCGCGGAAGCCGACCGTCTGGAAAAGGCGATTTCAGCCGTTCTTGACGCGGGCCACCGCACCGGCGACATCATGTCGGACGGCATGAAGCAGGTCGGCACGGTCGAGATGGGCGACGCCGTCATCGCGCAGTACCGAGCCGGCTAGAACGAGCTGATTGAAGCAAAAAGGCCGCCCTGGGGCGGCCTTTTTTGTCGCCGGCGCTTTTCCGCCTATTTAGGCCGCTTCGGCTTTTTCACCGGCTTCGCCGCCGGGCCCTTGTCGAATTTCGGCTTGCCGGGCTTCACCGCCTTCTTGTCGCCCCAGGGCTTTGCGCCGGCGTCGGCGAACGCCGGCCTGTCGCCCTTGTCGAATTTTTTCTTCGGCGCGCGTTCGCCAGTTTCCTTGCCAAAACCGCCCTTGCCGCGGTGTGGCTTCCTTTCGGGCTTTTGCGTGCGCCATGCGCTGCGCGCGAAATCGGGCTCGCCGTCCACCGCCTCGACACGGATATTGCCCTGAATGGTCATATGCGGCCCAAGCGCTTCAACGAACGCATCGGCGCTGTCGGCGGAGATCTGCACGAAAGTTTCCTCCGGCTGCATGCGGATGGCGCCGATCTCGCGCTTGGTGAGATTTGCGGTGCGGCACAGCATCGGGATCAGCCAGCGCGGCTCGGCGTTCTGCTTGCGCCCGACCGACAGCGAAAACCATACACTGTCACCGAAATCATCACGCGATTTCGACGGCGCGCCGGCCGGGCCGGCGGCCTTTCCGGCTGCTGGCAGCGGGCCGCTTTCCGACAGATATTCGGGGGCCGAGCGCCCGGCCCGGCTCATGCGCAGATAGGCGGCCGCCATCTGCTCGGGACCGAAACGCTCAAGAAGGGTGGCGACGAATTCACGCTCGCCCTCGCTCACCGGTTCCGACAGCGCCGGATCGGAAAGCATCCGCTCATTGTCGCGGGCAATGACGTCCTCGGCGGACGGAGGTCGCGCCCATTCCGCCTCGATGCGGGCCGCCTGCAACACGCGCTCGCTGCGCCGGCGCGCCGGATGCGGCACGATCAGCGCGCTTACCCCCTTGCGCCCGGCCCGCCCCGTACGGCCGGAACGGTGCAGCAGCGTATCGGGATTGGTCGGCAGATCGGCATGGATGACCAGTTCCAGCCCCGGCAGGTCGATGCCGCGCGCCGCCACGTCGGTGGCGATGCACACGCGCGCGCGCCCATCGCGCATCGCCTGCAACGCATGGCTGCGCTCGTTCTGGCTGAGTTCCCCGGAAAGGGCCACCACGGAAAAATTGCGATTGTTCAGCCTGGCGGTGAGATGATTCACCGCCGCGCGCGTGTTGCAGAACACGATGGCGTTGCGCGCCTCGTGGAAACGCAGCACGTTGACGATGGCGTTGTCGCGGTCGGCTGGCGTCACCACCAGCGCGCGATACTCGATGTCGTGATGCTGTTTCTGCTCGCCGGCCGCCTCGATGCGCACGGCGTCGCGCTGATATTCCTTCGCCAGTGTCGCGATGGCGCGCGGCACGGTGGCCGAGAACATCAGCGTGCGCCGCTCGGCGGGCGCCGCGCCCAGAATGAACTCAAGGTCCTCGCGGAAGCCGAGATCGAGCATCTCGTCGGCCTCGTCCAGAACCACGGCTGCAAGGCCCGAAATGTCCAGCGCCCCGCGCGTGATGTGGTCGCGCAGACGGCCGGGCGTGCCGACCACGAGATGCGCGCCGCGCTCCAGAATCCGGCGCTCGGTGCGCATGTCCATGCCGCCGACGCAGGTGGCGATCGAAGCGCCCGCCATCTCGTAAAGCCAGCCAAGCTCGCGCGCCACCTGCAAGGCCAGCTCACGCGTCGGCGCGACCACCAGACCCAGCGGCGCTGCGGCCCCGCCGAAGCGTTCGGCGCCGCTCAGCAATGTCGGGGCGAGCGCAAGGCCGAACGCCACCGTCTTGCCGGAGCCGGTCTGGGCGGACACCAGCGCATCGGATTGCCCGAGCGCGGGATCGAGAACCGCCTTCTGCACCGGCGTCAGTTCGGAATAACCGCGCGTTTCCAGCGCCTCGGCCAGCGCAGGCGCGATACCTTCAACCATCATTGTCGTCTTTCGGAGTACGGGGCCTTGTTGGCCCGCGAAAAGTAAAATCCGGATGCAAAGCGGCAAAAACCAGCGCGGCCGGAACGAATCTTGCCCGCTCCTACTGCGCTTGGCCGCCCTTGTACAGTGCGACGCAATTGACTCCTGATGCAAAACGCGTAAAAGCGCCCCCGAACAGGACGTTTCCACCATGCGCGGCCCTATCATGGCTCTCCTTTCAAGCGGCGTCTTCCGCCGCGAGAACCCGGCTTTCGCCGGGCGCATGTTCGCGTCCCTGCTTTCGACCAAAACCACGGCCAAAAAAACGACCGACACCACGGTCTGATCTCCCTTGGCCTGCTCGCCCTCTCCCCGGGTCCGGCCCGAGGGAGGCGGGACCCGCGAATGGCCGGCGGGTTTCTCCAAGCAAAACAAGCGGAGAGCGACAGGAGATAGATTTCGATGGGCTTCAAGGTTGCGGTTGTCGGCGCCACGGGCAATGTGGGTCGCGAAATGCTCAACATTCTGGAAGAGCGCGGTTTCCCGGTCAGCGAGGTCGTGGCGCTCGCCTCTCGCCGCAGCCAGGGCACCGAAGTGTCCTTCGGCGACAAGACGCTCAAGGTGAAGGCGCTCGAAACCTACGACTTTTCCGATACCGACATCGTCCTTATGTCGGCCGGCGGCAACGTCTCGAAGGAATGGTCGCCGAAGATCGGCAAGCAGGGCTGCGTCGTGATCGATAATTCCTCGGCCTTCCGCACCGACACCGACGTGCCGCTCATAGTTCCGGAGGTCAACCCGGACGCCATCGAGGGCTTCACCAGGAAGAACATCATAGCCAACCCGAATTGCTCGACCGCGCAGATGCTGGTGGCTCTGAAGCCGCTGCACGACGCCGCCACCATCAGGCGCGTCGTGGTTTCCACCTACCAGTCGGTGTCGGGGGCCGGCAAGGAAGGCATGGACGAGCTGTTCACCCAGACCCGCGCCGTGTTCGTGGCCGATCCGGTGGAAGCCAAGAAGTTCACCAAGCGCATCGCCTTCAACGTCATCCCCCACATCGACGTTTTCATGGAAGACGGCACCACCAAGGAAGAGTGGAAGATGGTGGCCGAGACCAAGAAGATGCTCGACCCGAAGATCAAAGTCACCGCCACCTGCGTGCGCGTGCCGGTGTTCATCGGCCACTCCGAAGCCGTGAACATCGAATTCGAGAAGCCGATCACCGCAGACGAGGCCCGCGATATCCTGCGCGAGGCGCCCGGATGCCTGGTCATCGACAAGCATGAGGACGGCGGCTACATCACCCCGATCGAAAGCGCCGGCGAGGACGCCACCTACATTTCCCGCATCCGCGAGGATTCGACCATCGACAACGGCCTGAATCTCTGGATCGTGTCGGACAATCTGCGCAAGGGGGCCGCCCTCAACACCGTGCAGATCGCCGAGCTGCTGGTGGCGCGCGGGCTGATCCAGCCCAAGAAGCAGGCCGCCTGAACCACAAGGATAGCGGCCAAGAAAAAATCGCCCTGAAGCAGAACTTCAGGGCGATTTCCTTTTGGGTCCCGGAGACCGGTCACGCCATGCCGAGAGCGGCCTTGTAAAGGTCAAGGATGGATTCCTCCTCCTCGCGCTCGGCCTGATCCTTCTTGCGCAAACGTACCAGCGTGCGGATCGCCTTGGTGTCGAAGCCGGTGCCCTTGGCCTCCGCATAGACTTCCTTGATGTCGTCGGCGATGGTCTTCTTCTCTTCTTCGAGGCGCTCGATACGTTCGATGAACGCCCGCAGTTGGCCGGCGGCTACGGTATTGCTGGATTCAGTGATCTCGTCGGCCATATCTTTCTCCGTATGGTTTCCGGTTGGCGGCGACTCGCAAGCCGGGCCGCAAATTCAGCCCGGTTCGATGCCCGACAGGCTTTTGCGGGTCAAGCGGTTTGTGGGGCCTCTTCGAGCCCCGCAATCGATCTGTGACGCTCATTCAAGAACGATCAGCAGGTCCTTGGCGTCGATCTGGTCGCCGGAACGCACCAGCAACTCGGCCACCGTGCCGTCGCGCTCGGCGTGCAGCGCCGTTTCCATCTTCATCGCCTCTATGGAGAGCAGCACATCGCCCGCCTTGACGCCCTGGCCGGCCGACACGGCGACCGTGGAGACCACGCCGGGCATGGGGGCCGCCACATGGGCCTCGTTGCCGGGCTCGGCCCTGCGGCGCGCCCCTGCGGCGGAAGCGCCATGCGCACGATCCGGCACCTTCACGCGCCGCGGCTGGCCGTTCAGCTCGAAGAACACCGTGACCATGCCGTTCTCGTCGGCGTCGCCTGTCGCAAGACAACGGATGACCAGCGTCTTGCCCTTCTCGATATCGACGAAAATCTCGTCTTCGGGTTTCATGCCGTAGAAATAGTTCGGCGTCGGCAGCACCGAAACCGGCCCATAGGTTTCCTGCGCGACGGCGAAATCCGAAAACACCTTCGGATACATCAGCCAGGAAGCGAATTCCTGCTCCGACAGCGTGCGCCCGACCTTCTCCTCGGCTTGCTCTTTGCCGGCAGTCAGATCGGCGGCCTCAAGCAGCGAGCCCGGCCGCACGGTGATCGGCGCGGCGCCCTTCAGCGCCTTCTTCTGCAAGGCGGCTGGCCATCCCCCCTTTTCTCCCGGAAGAGAAGGCGGCTGGCCGAGATCGCCGCGCAGCATCGACACCACCGAATCCGGGAAGGCGATGTCGCGGTCGGGGTTCTCGACATCGGCGACTGTCAGGTCCTGGCTCACCATCATCAGCGCCATATCGCCCACCACCTTGGAGGAGGGCGTAACCTTGACGATGTCGCCGAACATCAGGTTGACGTCGTGATAGGCCTGCGCCACCTCGTGCCAGCGGGTTTCCAGCCCCAGCGAGCGCGCCTGCTCCTTGAGATTGGTGAACTGGCCGCCCGGCATCTCGTGCAGATACACTTCCGAGGCCGGTCCCTTAAGGTCGCTCTCGAACGCGGTATACTGGTTGCGCACCGCTTCCCAGTAAAAGGAAATCTTGCGGATCCACTCCGGATCGAGGCCCGGATCGCGCTCGTCGCCCTTCAGCGCCTCGACGATGGAGCCGAGACAGGGCTGCGAAGTGCCGCCCGAAAAAGCATCCATGGCCGCCTCGACCGCATCGACGCCCGCCTCCACCGCCGCCAGCACGGTCGCCGCCGAAAGACCGGAGGTGTCATGCGTGTGGAAATGGATCGGCAGGTCCGTCTCCTCGCGCAGCGCCGAAAACAGCGCCCTGGCCCCCGCCGGCTTCAGCAGGCCCGCCATGTCCTTGACCGCGATGATGTGCGCGCCGGCCGCCTCCAGTTCCTTGGCGAGCGAGACATAATATTTCAGGTCGTACTTGGCGCGGGACGGATCGAGAATATCGCCCGTATAGCACATCGCCGCTTCGCACAGCTTGCCCTCGGCCTGCACCGCATCCATGGCGACGCGCATGTTCTCGACCCAGTTCAGGCAGTCGAAGACGCGGAACAGGTCGACGCCGCCGCTGGCCGCCTGCTTCACGAAATGCTGGACGACATTGTCGGGATAGTTGGTGTAGCCGACGCCGTTGGCGCCGCGCAGCAGCATCTGCAACAGGATGTTGGGCGCCGCCTCGCGGATCAGCGCCAGCCGCTCCCAGGGGTCCTCCGTCAGAAAGCGCATGGCGACGTCGAAGGTCGCGCCGCCCCAGCATTCCAGTGAAAGCAGGTTCGGCAGGGCGCGTGCATAGGTGCCGGCGATCCGGGCGATGTCATGCGTGCGCATGCGCGTCGCCAGCAGCGACTGGTGACCGTCGCGCATGGTGGTGTCGGTGACAAGCACCTGCTTTTGCGCGCGCATCCACTTCGCGAAACCTTCCGGTCCCAGCGCATCCAGCCTTTGCTTCGTGCCATCGGGGATCGGGCCGGTGAACCACGGCACGACCGGCTCCGCCGCATCCGGGTTCGGCGTCGGCCGCCCGCGCGTTTCAGGATGACCGTTGACGCTGACATCGGCCAGATAGGTGAGCAGCTTGGACGCGCGGTCCTGCCGCTTCACCTGTGTGAACAGCTCCGGCGTCGTGTCGATGAACTTCGTGGTGTAGGAATTGTCCCGGAACTTCGGATGCGTGATGATCGCTTCGAGGAAGGTGAGATTGGTGGCGACGCCGCGAATGCGGAATTCGCGCAGCGCCCGGTGCATGCGGCTCAGCGCCTCGTCCGGCGTTCGTCCCGAGGCGGTCACCTTGACCAGCAGCGGATCGTAGTAGCGGGTGATGATGGCTCCCGAATAGGCCGTGCCGCCGTCCAGACGAATGCCGAAGCCGGCCGCCGAGCGGTAGCCGGTGATGCGGCCATAGTCTGGTATGAAATGCTGCTCCGGATCTTCCGTGGTGATGCGGCACTGGAGAGCGTGGCCCTGCAGGCGAATCTCCTCCTGGCGCGGAACGCCCGATTCGGGCGTACCGATCGCATGGCCGTCGAGGATGTGGATCTGCGCCTTGACGATGTCGATGCCCGTCACCTCCTCGGTGACCGTATGCTCGACCTGAATGCGCGGATTGACCTCGATGAAGTAGAATTTTCCGGTGTCCGCATCCTGCAGGAATTCGACCGTTCCGGCCCCGATATAATCGGTCTCGCGAGCGATCTTCAGCGCATGGCCGCACAGTTCCTGCCGCAGTTCGTCGCTGAGATAGGGGGCGGGCGCGCGTTCCACGACCTTCTGGTTGCGGCGCTGGATCGAACAGTCGCGCTCGAACAGGTGCACGGCATTGCCGTGGGTGTCGCCCAGCACCTGCACCTCGACATGTCGCGCGCGCTCGATCAGCTTTTCGAGATAGACTTCATCCTTGCCAAAGGCGGCCCTCGCCTCGCGCTTGCCTTCCAGCACCTCGCGGGCGAGGTCGGCTTCAGAGCGGATGACGCGCATGCCGCGCCCGCCACCGCCCCATGAGGCCTTTAGCATCAGCGGATATCCGACCCCGGCGGCGAGCTTCTTCACCGCCTCGATGTCGTCAGGCAGCGGATCGGTGGCGGGGATGACCGGCACGCCCACCTCAACGGCGAGGTTGCGGGCGGCGACCTTGTTGCCAAGGCGGCGCATGGTCGCCGGCTTCGGGCCGATGAAGGTGACGCCGGCCGCCTCGCAGGCTTCGGCGAATTCCGGGCTTTCCGACAGAAGACCGTAGCCCGGATGAATGGCGTCCGCTCCCGAAAGCCTGGCGACGCGCAGGACCTCCTCAATCGACAGATAGCTTTCGATGGGTCCAAGGTCACGCGTCAGATGCGGCCCGCGCCCCACCTGATAGCTCTCGTCGGCTTTGAAGCGATGCAGCGCATATTTGTCTTCTTCCGCCCATATGGCCACGGTTTTGAGCCCGAGCTCATTGGCCGCGCGGAACACGCGGATGGCGATTTCAGACCGGTTGGCGACGAGGATCTTGGTGATGGCCAATGAGACACTCCGCTGTCTGGAAGAAGGGCGCGCGCATGATTAGCGTGAAAATGCTGCGGCGCAACCAGTTATGAAGGGCATGACGCGCGGAGAGCAAAACAAATGCAAAAGGGCCCGGCGTTGCACGCCGGGCCCGTTTTCGCAGCCAGAAGGCGGAGCCTAGTCGAGCTGGAAGTAGTTGTACTTGCCGTCGTCGGCCTTGCGCCACTCATAGACGACATAGTCGGCGTCGGTGCGGTCGCCCTTCTCGTTGAAGGACAGGTCACCCAGAACGGTCTTGAACGGGCCCTTTTCCTTGATTGCCTTGGCCACTTCCTGCGGATCGTTCGAACCGGCTGCGGCAGCAGCCTGTGCGATGACCTGGGTCGAGGCGTAGGCGTAGAGCGTGTAGGCTTCCGGCTCGAAGCCCGAGGCACGGAACTTCTCGACCACATCCTGTGCGGCGGGGTTCTTGCGCGGATCCGGGCCGAAGGTGTTCAGCGTACCCTCCACCGCATCCCCCGCGATCGAGGCCAGTTCGTTGGAGACGATGCCGTCACCGGAGAACAGCGGCACCTTGAGGCCCTGATCCGCCGCCTGGCGGATGATCAGGCCGGCCTCGGTATGCAGGCCGCCCCAGTAGATGAGGGTGACGCCGGCTTCCTTCATCTTGGCGATCAGCGCCGAGAAATCCTTGTCGCCGGCGTTGACGCCTTCATAAAGCACTTCCTGGAAGCCAGCGGCGTTGAGGGCTTTCCTGGTCTCGTCCGCAAGACCCTGACCGTAAGGGGTCTTGTCGTGGATCACGGCGATCTTGCCGTCCTTATAGTGCTCGGCGATATAGGCGCCGGCGACTTCGCCCTGCTGGTCGTCGCGGCCGCAGACGCGGATGGTGTTCCAGAGGCCCCGCTCGGTGAAGACCGGGTTGGTGGCGGCCGGCGTCACTTCGAGGATGCCGTTTTCAGCGTAGACTTCCGAGGCCGGGATTGCGACACCGGAGTTGAAATGGCCGACGACGAACTGAACGCCGTCGGCGACGAACTTGTTGGCTACGGAGATGCCCTGTTTCGGGTCGGACACGTCGTCGCCGATCGAAACCTTGATCTGCTCGCCATTGATGCCGCCGGCCGCGTTGATGTCGGCCACGGCCTGCTCGGTTCCCCTTTGAATCTGGGCGCCGAAGGCAGCATTCGGACCGGTGATCGGCGCGCCGATGCCGATGAGGACATCCGCCCAGGCAGCACCGCCGAAGACCAGCAGCGCGCCAAGCGACACGGCGGACAAGAGTGACTTCTTCATTTATACGCTCCCATTTCCAGAGTGGGCGAGAGTTATACTTTCATGCGATGCCCACCCATCTCGCAGAAAGCCAACTTTGCCTATTTCATGGCGCTTGTCACGTCGATTCAACTTTGGCTGGATTGTCGTTGCGGCAACAGAGACGGGCGCACATCCACACCGGGTCCGCATAGCCCGGCACGGCGTTCTGTCGCGCCGTTTTGCCGGTACCTGCATGGATCGCTGCCGCATTCGTCCGCCGGATCTCCTAGCCCTTCGAGCGCCAGCTCAGCGGCGACGCCCTCTCATAGAGCCAGCTATACTGGGTGACCATCTGGTTGGTGCGCGTGTAGCGATAACCGAGAAAGCCGAGCAGCATCAGGATGAGGGTGTCGACCAGATAATATTGCGGACTGAACATGGTGCCGTTGAACAGCGCGTGATGGATGAAGCGCACGGCGAGGCCCAGCCCCATCAGATAGAAGAACAGCGCCAGCGGCGGACGCCAAGTCTGCGCGCAGGCCCTGCCCGTCATCCACGCCGCCCAGCCGCCGAGCAGGCAGGTGACGAAGAAGAACTGCCAGATTGAGGGTTCTTCATAGAGAATGCCCTGCATGATGCCGCCTCCCGACTTTGCGGGACACCTTTTCAGCCCCCGCGAAACGCGTTCTTCCAATTCTCCGGCGAGGCGCCGGGCCAAAACCCGGCGCTCCGATCGTGACCCTAGTGCCGGCCGCCTTCCAGATAGGCGGCGCGCACCTCCGGATCGGCCAGCAATTCCTTGCCGCTGCCGCTCATCGTCACCCGGCCGTTGACCAGAACGTAGCCGCGATGGGCGAGCTTGAGCGCCGCGAAGGCGTTCTGCTCGACCAGGAACACGGTCAGCCCCTCCGTGCGGTTCAGTTCCCTGATCGCATCGAAAATCTGCTTGACGATCAGCGGCGCGAGCCCCAGCGACGGCTCGTCCAGCAGCAGCAGCTTGGGCCGCGCCATCAGCGCCCGCCCGATCGACAGCATCTGCTGCTCGCCGCCGGACAGGGTGCCGCCGCGCTGCGTGAGCCGCTCCTTGAGGCGCGGGAACAGGGTGAACACCTTCTCCACGTCCTCATCGAAATATTTGAGCTTGTCGAGGCTCGCGCCCATCTGAAGATTTTCCAGCACCGTCATGCGCGGGAAGATGCGCCGGCCTTCCGGCGACTGCGCGATGCGCAGCCGTGCGATCTCGTGGGTCGGCAGATGCGTGATGTTGGTGCCTGCAAAGCTTATGGCGCCGGAAGCGGCCCTCGGCGTGCCGAAGATGGTCATCATCAGCGTCGACTTGCCGGCGCCGTTGGCGCCGATCAGCGCCACGATCTCGCCCTCGTTGACGCTGACATTGACCCCGTTGAGCGCCTGAATGTTTCCGTAAAAGGTTTCGACGTTCCTGACGTCGAGCAACGGTGCCGTGGACATTATTTGCGCCCCCCGCGCCTGGTTGCCGGTACGGATGCGGCCTTTTTGGCGAGAGCCTTCGCCTGGCCGATCCAGTCTTCGCGGGCGATGCGGCCGTCAAAGGCCAGATAGGCTTCCGCCGCTGCTATGTCGGCCTTCTTCCATGCGGCGATCTGATCGAAATGGTAGATGCCGTGGGCGTTGAGCTTCTTCTCGTTGACCGGTCCGATCCCCTTGACGAGCTGGAGATTATCCGCCTTGCCGCCGCGTGGCGCGGAAAGACGGTTCGAGATGCCCTCTTTTCTGGCCGCCGCCGGCTTTGCCTTCGCCTCAGCGCTCTTGTCCCCAGTCACGGGCGGTTCCGCCTTCTCCGCGGCGCTGGCCTTGCCGGATTTGGCCCGGCCGGTGGAGGCGCTCGCTTTCACGGGCCTTGCCGCCGTCCCGGCGGGTTTGGCGGCGGCGGGCTTTTCCGTCCTGGCCCGCCCGGCCTTGCCCGCCCCTTTCTCCACTGTCACACGCTCGCCATTGCCGTGCACGACCGTGTCGCTCAGCGGACCGGCGAACATGGACGCAGAAGCCTCCGGTCCGTGCTCGGTGTCGGGACCCGTATCGAGCTGCTCGATGACGTCCTCATCGCCGACCTCGATCAGCACCTCTTCGACCTCCTCGTCGTCCACGCCCAGATAGGCGGCGATGACGCTCGGATCGGTGCGCACCTCTTCGGGCGTGCCGTCGGAAATCTTGCGGCCGTATTCCAGGACAACGACGTGGTCGGAGATTTCCATGACCACGGACATATCGTGCTCGATCAGCAGGATCGAGGTGCCGGTATTGTCCTTGATGTCGTTGAGCAACGCGTTCAGCGCCAGCGACTCCTTCGGGTTGAGGCCGGCTGCGGGCTCATCGAGACACAGCAGTTCCGGATCGGTGCACATGGCCCGTGCAATTTCCAGCCGGCGCTGCGCGCCATAGGGCAGATCGCCGGCCGGGTCGTCGGCGCGATCGGTGAGATCGGCCTTCTCCAGCCAGTATCTGGCCTTCTCGATGGCCTCCGCAGCGGCCTGCGGGTAGCCGCCGATGCCGAAAAGGCCGAGAAGGGTGTAGCCCGACGCCTTCATCAGCTTGTTGTGCTGGGCCACCAGCAGGTTCTCCAGAACCGTCATGCCCGAAAACAGGCGGATATTCTGGAAGGTGCGCGCCACCTTCGCCTTGGCCGTGATCTGGAAGTCCGGCATGCGCTCCAGCAGGAATTCGTCGCCGGCGCGCCCGGTGAAGCGGATCATGCCCTCCGTCGGCTTGTAGAAACCGGTTATGCAGTTGAACACCGTGGTCTTGCCCGCCCCGTTGGGGCCGATCAGGGCGGTGATCTCACCACGCCGGACATCGAAGGACAAATCGCCGATGGCCACCAGACCGCCGAACTTCATCGACAGATGCTCAACCCGCAGGATCGGCATCGCTGTAGTGGTCGTCGCGTTCATCAGCCGTGCCCCTCCTTGGTGAACGAACCCGCGACCGCCTTGCGCTCCCTGAGGAATGCGGTCGGCTCGCGACTGCCGACGAAACCGCGCGGCTTCCACACCATGACGATCACCATGGCTGCGCCGAAGAGGAGCATTCGGTAAAGCTCGGGCGTGAAGTCCGGCCCGAATATCTGTTTGAGGAACTGCATCTCGCGCAGGATTTCGGTGCCCCCCACCATGACGGCCGCCGCCACCGCGATGCCGCCGAGCGAGCCCATGCCGCCCAGAACCACGATGGCGAGGATAATCGCCGACTCCAGGAAGATGAAGGATTCGGGACTGACGAAGCCCTGTCGTGCTGCGAAGAAGGAGCCCGCGAAGCCGCCGAACATGGCGCCGATGGCGAAGGCCGTGAGCTTGGTGGTGGTGGTGTTGATGCCCAGCGAACGGCAGGCGATCTCGTCCTCGCGCAACGCTTCCCATGCCCGCCCGACCGGCAGGCGGCGCAGGCGGATGGTCACATAGCCGGTGAGCATGCACAGCGCCAGAATGAGATAATAGAGGAAGATTTTGTAATATGCGCCGGACGTGGCGATGCCCAGCACCTTGGCGATATAATTCGGGTCCGAGACATTGAACGACACCAGCCCGAAGAAACCGACCTTCGGAATGCCGGAAATGCCGGCCGAGCCATTGGTCACTTCACGCCAGTTGATCAGCACCAGGCGAATGATTTCGCCGAAGGCCAGCGTGACGATGGCCAGATAGTCGCCGCGCAGACGCAGCACCGGAAAGCCGAGAATGACGCCCCACATGGCGGCCATGGCGCCTGCGACCGGCAGCAGGATCCAGAACGACCAGCCGAACTGGGTGCCGAGCAGCGCGTAGGAATAAGCGCCCACGGCGTAGAAGGCGACGTAGCCAAGGTCGAGCAGGCCGGCGAGGCCGACGACAATGTTCAGCCCCCAGGCCAGCATCACGTAGATGAGGATCTGGATGCCGAAATTGTCGACCCACTTCAGCGAGCCCTGGAATCCGAACGCCGCCACCATGACGACGGGATAGACCACCAGTATGGCGAAGCCGAGCGAATAGGCGTGGGCGCTGATGAAGCTGCGGAAATAGAAGATGAGCCAGGCGATCACATAGATGATCGCGGCGGCGCGCAGCAGGCCGATATAGGCGCCCCAATAAGGCCCGACGGCGGCCTGCAGGCCATTGCCGAAGAGGAGCAGGCCGGCGGCCACGACAAAGCCGACGACGAGGTTGGGCTTGCTGAAGAAACGCAACGCGAAGGCCGTCGGCAATAGCCCGGTCTTTGCATCGACCGTCTTCTGCGCCGCCAGGAACGGCGCCAGGTAGACGACTTGCAGAAAGCGCACGATGGCGGCGATCAGCACCACCGCAGCCAGCGTATAGGGGCGCGGAACCAGAACCAGCTCGTTGTGGATGTTCTGGTCCGTCTTCACGCCGACCAGAAGGACGAACATGAAGAAGGCGATGACGGCCGCGTAAAACGCCTCGCGCAGCCCGGCAGTTATGGTCGCGCTGCCAGCGGTCTTTTTGGTTTCAGCCATGGCCATGGGTCAGACCTTTTCGACTTCTGGCCGGCCGAGAATGCCGGAGGGCATGAAGATGAGCACGATGGCGAGGATCGAGAAGGCGGCCACGTCCTTGTAGTCGATGGAGAAATAGGCCGACCAGATGCTCTCGATGAAGCCGATGGCGAGGCCGCCGAGCACTGCGCCCGGTATCGAGCCGATGCCGCCGAGCACTGCGGCGGTGAACGCCTTCACGCCGGGCACGAACCCGTCCGAGAACACCACCACGCCGTAATACATAAGGAACAGCGTGCCGGCGACGGCGGCCAGGGAAGCGCCGATGATGAAGGTGATGGAGATGGTGCGGTCGACATTGACGCCCAGCAGCGCCGCCATCTTGCGGTCCTGCTCGCAGGCGCGCTGCGCGCGCCCCAGCGACGTCTTGTTGACCACATACCAGAAGATGACCAGCAGCAGCGTCGTGACCACCACGATGATGATCTGCTTCAGCGAGATCGAGACGCCGTAGACGTTGTAGACCTGACTGACCATGGGCGGGATCGGTTTGTTGCGCGGGCCCTGCGTGACCTGCACGAAGTTGGACAGCACGATCGACATGCCGATGGCGGTGATCAGCGGCGCCAGCCGGAAGGAACCGCGCAAGGGGCGATAGGCGATCTTCTCGGTCACCCAGTTGTAGAGGCTGACCAGCAGCATCGAAACGATCATCATGATCAGCAGGGCGGCGGCGACCGGCAGCGAATAGAACATCGCGCCGAGGATCAGGAACACGATCAGAGCCGTGAAGGCGCCCACCATGAAGATGTCGCCATGGGCGAAGTTGATCATGCCGATGATGCCGTAGACCATCGTATAGCCGATAGCGATCAGGCCATAGATCGACCCCAGCGTCAGCCCGTTTATAAGCTGCTGGATGAAATACTGCATATTCAAGACGCTCCCCTGGAATGTCGCCGAACCGGGCGCATTCCTTTTCGTAGTTCCCCTAGTGGTACGGTTTCAAGTTCGGATTGCAACTCCATTTTTTCTTCTTCTACGCGACTTTGGGATGAGATCGGCCCTTCATCGCGGGAGGTGCATCATGCTGGCGGGTCAGTGCGGAACCTATCATCGGCCCAGCGCAATGTCATTGAGCTTTTAAGCAAAAAAATGGCTTTCGGAGAAACAAAATCCATACATATATCTCCAGAACAATGGATTCTTGCAACCACTCTGAAGAGCGGGCTTCGCGACGGGAGACCGTTCCGGCCTCGAACCGGATTGGAACGCAGTTCCGCAGCGTAAGAACTGCGCCGCATTTTTCTTGTCTCGATCCGCACCGATGCTTGAACGTCTCGGCAGGAAGCCGGAAAGCTCGCCCCGGCGACCCTCTACGGCCCATCCTCGGTGCCCGCCGAGGTTACAAGCCCCACCTCGCGCAAGGCCGGCGCGACCATCTTGCAGCGTGGCACGAAGACCGCAGAACGTGACCGACTTCCCCTCGACGGCGAGGTATCAGGCTGGCGGAGAATGAGATATGCAAGCAGAAGCCCTTGGCCTCCGGCGGGATTTCAGGACCGGAGCCACCACATCGCGCTGTTTCTCCAATGAAATACGGCAGATATATCTGTGGAAGAGGCCGCCCGCCATTCTTATGGGCTGGTGATATATTATTTTGCGCGTCAAGGAGATGCGCGTGATATCTGCATCATTCGACAGTTCGGAGCCCGCCGCCGCCAGAGCCTACAACGCTTTGGAGGGAATGGTCGTCACCCTCGTATTGGCGCCGGGAAGCTTCGTCACGGAAAGCGCGCTCATCGATCGTCTTGGCCTCGGCCGCACGCCGGTCCGCGAGGCGGTTCAGCGTCTGTCATGGGAAGGCCTGCTGGAAGTCCGGCCACGCGCAGGCATCACCGTGGCTCCGCTTCATGGCGGCGACTGGCTGCGCGTCGTCGATGCGCGCCGCGGCATCGAGAAAGTGCTCGCCCGCTCCGCCGCGCGCTTCGTCACCCGTGAGGCCACAGCGCGGCTCCATGGGGCGGCGCTCGCCATGCAGAAGGCTGTCATGGCCTCCGACGTGGTCGCCTTCCTCGCCGCCGACAAGGCGATGAACGCGGCGCTTGCCGCCAGCGCGGACAACATGTTCGCCGCCCACGCCGCCGCTCCCCTCCAGACCCACTGTCGGCGTTTCTGGTTCCGCTATCGCGCGCAGGTCGGCATGGCCGACTGCGCCGCTCACCATGTGGCCCTGATCCAGTCCGTGCTGGACGGCGACGAGAACGCAGCCGCGGCCAATGCCGATGGTCTGATGGATTTTCTGCGCGGCATGGCCGAGGACGCCGCCACCCGCTGACAATAGAAAAAGGCCGCCGGATTACCGACGGCCTCCAATCACAGAATGTCAGTTCATCAGCGGCGTCGAGAAATCCGCGCCTTCCCTGACGCCAGCCCGCGACCCGCAGCCAAAGGCGAGGATGCGCAGACAAGTTTGACGGCCAGCGTCACTTCATCAGCGGCGTCGAGAAATCCGCGCCTTCCTTGACGCCAGCCCGCGCACCCGCAGCCAAAGGCGAGGATGCGCAGACAAGTTTGACGTCCGGCGTCACTTCATCGTCGGCATGGCGAACTCTGCGCCTTCCTTGACGCCAGCCCGCGCACCCGCAGCCAAAGGCGAGGATGCGCAGACAAGTTGACGTCCGACGTCACTTCATCGTCGGCATGGCGAACTCTGCGCCTTCCTTGACGCCGGACGGCCAGCGCGAGGTGACCGTCTTGGTCTTGGTGTAGAAGCGCACCGCGTCCGGGCCGTACTGGTTGAGGTCGCCGAAGCCGGACTTCTTCCAGCCGCCGAAAGTGTAGTACGAAACCGGCACCGGAATCGGCACGTTGATGCCGACCATGCCGACATTGACGCGGCTGGCGAATTCGCGGGCCGCGTCGCCGTCGCGGGTGAAGATGGCGACGCCGTTGCCATATTCATGTTCGGAAGGCAGGCGCACCGCTTCCTCGAAATCATGCGCGCGCACGACCGAGAGCACCGGCCCGAAGATCTCTTCCTTGTAGATGCGCATGTCGGGCGTCACCTCGTCGAACAGGCAGCCGCCGAGATAGAAGCCGTCCTCATAGCCCTGCATCTTGAAGCCGCGGCCATCGACAACCAGTTTCGCGCCTTCCTCGACACCGAGATCCACATAGCCGCGCACGCGCTCCAGCGCCTGTTTCGTCACCAGCGGGCCGAAGTCGGCGCTCGGATCGGTCGACGGGCCGATCTTGAGGCTCTCGACGCGCGGGATCAGCTTTTCCATCAGCTTGTCGGCCGTCGCCTTGCCGACCGGAACGGCCACCGAAACGGCCATGCAACGCTCGCCGGCCGCACCGTAGCCGGCCCCCACCAGCGCATCGACGGTCTGATCCATGTCAGCGTCAGGCATGATGATCATGTGGTTCTTGGCGCCACCGAAGCACTGCACCCGCTTGCCGTTGGCGCAGCCACGGGAATAGATGTACTGCGCAATCGACGAGGAGCCGACGAAGCCGATCGCCGAGATATCATCATGGTCGAGGATGGCGTCGACCGATTCCTTGTCGCCATTGACGACGTTGAGGATGCCGGCGGGCAGGCCGGCCTCGATCATCAGTTCGGCAAGGCGCATCGGCACGCCCGGATCACGCTCGGACGGCTTGAGAATGAAGGCGTTGCCGCAAGCGATGGCCGGGGCGAACTTCCACATCGGGATCATCGCCGGGAAATTGAACGGCGTGATGCCGGCGACGACGCCGAGCGGCTGGCGCATGGAATAGAGGTCAATGCCCGGACCCGCTCCCTCGGTGTATTCGCCCTTCATCAGATGCGGCACGCCCAGCATGAACTCGACCACTTCCACACCGCGCTGGATATCGCCCTTGGCGTCGGGGATGGTCTTGCCATGCTCGCGGGCCAGCAGTTCGGCCAGCTCATCATTGTCGCGGGCGACCAGTTCGAGGAACTTCGCCAGCACGCGGGCGCGACGCTGCGGATTGGTGGCGGCCCAGGCCGGCTGCGCTGCCTTGGCGGAAGCAACCGCCGCGTCGAGTTCGGCCTTGGAGGCCAGCGCCACCGTGGCGCGCACGGAACCGTCGAGCGGCTGGAACACCTCCGCCGTACGGCCCGAAGCGCCCTTCACATGCTTGCCGTCGATGAAATGACCATATTCAGTCATGCTCTCACTCCCTGATGGATGCCAAAATCTTTACTGGGCCGGATTGTTCACCGTCCTGACCAGCTTGGCAATGCGAGCGGAAACGCATCCGTTGTGCAAATTTAGTAGAACGAATTATCCATGCGCTTCATTTGGTGCATATTAGAGCCTGCCGTTGGTCCGGAAAGGAGCGAAGCATATGAACTGGGACGATGTGCGCATCTTCCTCGCCGTGGCGCGTTCGGGACAGATTCTCGGCGCGGCGCGCCGGCTGGAACTGAATCACGCCACCGTGTCACGCCGCATCGGCGCTCTGGAGGAGGCGTTGCGGGCGAAGCTGTTTCGTCGCCTCACCACCGGCAGCGAGCTGACACCCGCCGGTGAGCGCTTCCTCGAAATCGCCGAGCGCATGGAAGCCGATGTCATCGCCGCCCGCTCGGCGGTCAGCGAGGAGGGCGAGGACATTTCCGGCTCGGTTCGCATCGGCGCGCCCGACGGCTTCGGCGTCGCCTTCCTCGCCCGACATCTCGGCGAGCTGACGCGCCAGCACCGCGACCTCACCATCCAGCTCGTGCCGGTGCCGCGCTCCTTCTCGTTGTCGCGGCGCGAGGCCGATATCGCCATCACCGTCGAGCGCCCGCAGGAAGGCCGGCTGGTGGCGGGCAAGCTGGTGGACTATACGCTTGGCCTGTTCGCCTCGCGCGACTACGCCGCGCAACACAGCCTGCCGAAGAACGCCGCCGAACTGCCCCGGCACGCATTGATCGGCTACGTACCGGACCTGATTGTCAGCCCCTCGCTCGACTACGAGGCGGAATTCACCCCGGAATGGCGCTCCGCCTTCGCCATTTCCTCGGCGCTGGGACAGGCCGAAGCCGTGCGCTCGGGCGCCGGCATCGGCATCCTCCACACCTTCATCGCCCGCTCCATGCCCGAACTGGTTCCGGTCGAGGCGGTTGCGCCGATCCGCCGGTCCTATTGGCTGGTCTATCACGAGACTGTGAGGCCCCTGCGTCGCGTGCAGGCGGTGGCGAGCTTCATCACCCGGGTGGTCGAACGGGAACGGGCTTTGTTTTGCTGATCCCGGGCGTCGGGAAGCCAAATTTAATCTTGATTATTTTTATCCACTTTAATAGGAAGGCTGCGATGATCGCGGGATGGATGAAAGCGGAGTGGTGTGCCTTGACCAACATGGCGGAAATTGAGCGGCGTCAGGACGAAGCGCAGGACCAGTTGCGCATGACGATCATGAACGAATTCTGCCGCATCATGGGGCGCAGCGGCCTGCCGCCCATGGCGGTGATGCGCCTTGCCGCACGCGCCGTCGGCGAGGTCTATCGTGAGGTCGCCAACAGCCATTCCGGCCCCAACGCCTGCCCCTGCAACTGGCGTCCAAACGAGCGGGTGGACACCGACATGCTTTGCACCGCGCTGATGGCGGCGATCCGCTACAGGCCGGTGGCGGACCTGCGCACCATGCGCATCGCCGGCTCGGCCTGAAGCTTCTTCCGCTCTCTTACGCGCCCCGGCGCGCCACCACCGGCACGTAGTCTTCCAGTTCCGGCGCGGGAAAGCGCACCGTCTCGCCGATCTCGGCCGAGCGATAGAGAGCCATCAGCATCTCGACCACGCCAAGCCCGTCCTCGAAGGTTTCCAGCGGCGTCTCGCCCTTGCGGAAGCGTTCGACCATGTGCCGGTTCTCGTCGGTGTAGCCGTAGACGCCAGGCTCGTCCTCCAGCACGGGCATCAACCCCTGCTCGGCGTTCTGCTTCTCGACAAGATCCTCACCTTCCGAGCCCTTCACCTCGCGCGACATGAAAACCTTGAGGCCGGTCGAGAGCGAGTTGAACTCCATCGCATATTCCGGCCCCAGCAATTCGAGCTGGATGCGCAGGCCCGCGCCCACATAGGCCCATGAAGTCGTGGCCTCGATCATCAGTTCGTTGCCGTCCTCGTCCTCCAGCGCGATGGTGCCGCGCGCGAAGTCTTCCGAAGGCCGGTTGCGGTAATCGACCTCCGCGCCAAAGCGCGCACGCAACTGGTCGGCATAATGCGGCCGGGTCCATTTCAGATTGGCGACCGTGCCGTTCACCGCCTTGACCCTGAGCGAGCTGCGCGGCGCGCCGGGCGCGGTGAGCAGATGGCGGGCGACCTCGACCGAGTGGCACATCATGTCGGAGAGGACGCCGCCGCCCTGCTTGTCGCCCTGCCAGAACCAGGGCTCATGCGGGCCGGCATGTTCTTCCGCCGCGCGCGCCAGATAGGGACGCCCGGTGGTGGAGGCAGCCCGCCGCCAGATAATCTCCTTGCCGCGCAGCACCGGCGTCGAGAACACCTGATTCTCCAGATAGCCGTGGTTGAGCCCGGCGTCGGTGGCGAGCGACAGCATCTCGCGCGCCTCACGCACGGTGCGCGCCAGCGGCTTTTCGCAGGCCACCGCGAACACCTTGCTGCGCCCGGCCTTCACCTCGGCGTGGATCGTGCGCATCACGTCGAGGCGGGTGTAATTGGGCGACACTATCCAGATGGCGTCCACATCGTCGGCGCGCAGCATGGATTCCAGGCTGTCATGGCTGGTGCAGGCCCCGAGGCCCATTTCCGTCACCTGATCGACGAAACGCTGGCGGTTTTCGGCGCTGCGGCTGTAGACGCCCGTCACCTCGACATTGCGGACGCCAAGCATCGATTTCAGATGAAAATGGGCGATGAAACCGCTGCCGACGAAACCGACCCGCAGCGTGGCTTTCGGAAACTCCGTCATGGTCGCTCCTTTCAGGGATGGCGTGGTTCAGGAAATCTTCGGCGCGGCAGTTGTGCCGCGCACTTTCAGGGTCGTGGGCAGGATCGCCGGCTCCCGCGGCGCGGGCGCGCCCGAAAGCATGTCGAGCAGCATGCCCATGGCCCGCTTGCCGATCTCGGCGCGCGGCTGCGCGACAGTGGTCAGCGGCGGAAAGAAGGCTTCGCTCAGGTAAAGATCGTCGAAGCCGACGACGGACATGTCGCCTGGCACGTCGCGGCCCATGCGCCGCAATTCGTGGATCGCACCGAAGGCCATCTCGTCATTGGCGAGGAAGATGGCGGTGGGCGGTTCGGGCAGCGCCAGAAGCCGGCGGCAGGCGTCGCGCCCCGATTGCAGCAGATAGTCGCCGCGCTGCTCGTAACCTTCGAGGATCGGCAGGCCCGCCGCCCGCATCGCCTGACGGTAGCCTTGCCGGCGGCGCACGCTCATCTCCTCCGGCACCGGACCGCAGACATGGGCGATGCGGCGATGGCCGAGCCCGACCAGATGCTCCACCGCCTGCCTGGCCGCCGCCTCGTTATCGATCTGCACATGCGGGAAGCCCACCCCCTCGATCATTTCCAGCGCCACCACCACCGGCAGGTCCGGCGAGAGGCGACGGCGGAAGTCCGGCGTCGAGGGCAGCGAACCGGTCATCAGGATCATGCCGTCGGCATGGCCGTCGCGCAGCATGTCGAAATATTCGGTCTCGCGTTCCGGGTCGTTCTCGGCATTGCCCATCAGCACGGCGTAACCGGCCGCGCGCGCCGCCGCCTCCACGCCCTTGACCACGTCGAGATAGAACGGGTTGCCGATGTCGCGCACCACCAGCAGCACCGCCATCGAACGGCGGGTGCGCAGATTGCGGGCGCTGACATTGGGGCGGTAGTTGAGCGCGCTCGCCGCCTCGCGGATGCGGGTGAGCGTCGGCTCGGCCACCAGCCCCGTATCGGCCAGCGCCCGCGACACGGTGGCCGGCGAAACGCCGAGGCGCTCGGCAATGTCCTTGATCTTCGGCCGCCTTGTCATGGGACCTGTCACGCTCTCATCGAGCGGCCGCGGCCGTAGAACAGCATCAGCACCAGAAGCGTGGCCCCGAACACCATCTGGCGCCCCGATTCATCGATGTTGACGGTGGTGAGGATGCTTTGCACGATGACCAGCAGGAAGGCGCCCGCCATGGTGCCGGTATAGCCGCCCTTCCCCCCGGACAGCGGCGTGCCGCCGAACACCACGGCGATGATCGACGCCAGCATGTATTGCTCGCCCACATTGGCGAAAGACGAGCCCGAATAGCCAAGCAGGCAGATACCGGCGATCGCCGCGAACACGCCCGACAGCACGAACAGCGCGATACGGATCGCCCTGACCGGCACGCCGGCCATGAACGCCGCCTGCTCGTTCGAGCCGACGGCGTAGATGCGATGACCGAACACGGTGCGGTTGAGAAGGAACGCCATCACCAGCCCGATGGCGATCCACAGCCACAATATGCCAGGCAGCCCGAACAGGAAGGTGCGCGATACGAAATCGGCCAGCGCAGGCGCCGCGCGGCCCGACGGAATGCCCTGCCGCACCACCACCAGCAGCCCCTGCAGCACGCCCAGCATGCCCAGCGTCATGACCAGCGGCGGGATGCGCAGGAGCGTCACGCCGATGCCGTTCAGCAGGCCGAAGAACGCGCCGGTCACCACGCAGGCGAGGATAGCCAGCGGAATGCCGCCATTCTCGCCCGCCATCAAATTGCCGGCGATGATAGCGCTGAGCGACACCACGCCGCCGACCGACAGGTCGATGCCTTCGCGCCCGCCGAGGATGACGAGGTTCTGGCCGGCCGCGACGATGCCGAGAAGTGCCGCCACGATCAGCAGGCGCAGGATCTGCTGGCCGGAGGCGAAGCCCGGCGACAGCGTTTCGCCGAGCCACAAAAGGACGACGATCAGGATCAGCGCTACCACCAGCGGCTGCCTGAGAAAGGCGATCGAGGCGTTCATGCCCGCGCCCCCCGCCCGACCAGCACGCCGGCCATCAGCGCCAGCAGGATGGCGACGCCCTGCACAAGGTTCTGCCATTCCGAAGGCGTGCCGACGAAGAACACAAGCGAGTTGATGAAACCGATGATGAGCGCGCCGATCACCGAGCCGACGACGGTGCCGTAGCCGCCGGAGAGCGCGCTGCCGCCCAGCACCACGGCGGCGATGGAGAACAGGGTCATCTTGCCGCCGACCAGCGGGTCGCCGCTCGCCGTGTCGCCGGTGATGCAGAAGGCGGCAAGCGCGGCGAACACGCCGCACAGCGCATAACCGCCCATGCGGATGCGGGTGACTGGCAGGCCGCTCTGAAACGCCTCCTGCTGTCCATCGCCGACAGCAAGCAGGCGCAGCGACAGGCGCGTGCGCACCAGCACCACAAGCAGGATCGCGAACAGCACGGCAACATAGAAAACGAAGGGGATTTCGAGGATGCGCCCGCCATAGGTGCGCCAGAAGGCGGCGGGCGCAGGGGTTCCGGCCACCGGCTGGATGTAGAGCGCCAGCCCCGTGAAGAAGATGGATGTGGCGAAGGTGGCGACGATCGCCTGAAGGCGAAGCGCGGCCACCACGATGCCGTTGACGATGCCGCAGGCGAGCCCGGTCGCCAGCCCGATGCAAAGCGCCGCGATGACGGTGACGCCATCCCCGCCCCATTGCGCCATCACGCCGATAATGACGACATTGACCAGCGAGACGATGGCTCCGGCGGACAGGTCGATGTCGCCGGAATAGATGACGTATGTCTGGGCGACCGCAAGCAGCATCAGCGCCAGATAGGTCTTGACCAGCCCCGTCACCCCGACCAGCGACAGGCTGCGCGGCTGGAACCAGCCGTTGAGCGCGATCAGAACCACAAGGATGATCAGCGCCGGCAGGAAGGGATAGCGCTCGAAGACGCGCTTCACGGCGCTGCTGCTGCGGATGCGGGCGGGAGCTTCGATGCTTGCCATCACGCAGCCTCGTATGCGGCCTGATAGAGGTTGAAGCGGGTGCGCGCCGCCCCCGTCAGCTCGCGCCGGATCGCGCCGCCGTTGAAGACGAGGATGCGGTCGGCATTGTCGAGCAGTTCGGCGTCCTCCGACGCATACAGCACGATGCCGATGCCCTCCTGCGCCAGCTTGCGGATCAGCGAAAACAGGTCCGCCTTGGCCGACAGGTCGATGCCCTTGGTCGGATCGTCAAGCAGAAGCACGGCCGGCCGGTCGATCAGCCAGCGCGCGATCACCACCTTCTGCTGGTTGCCGCCGGAAAGCGACGAGATCGGATGGCCGAGCCCGGCGAATTTCGTCCGCAGCGCCTGCAAGGCGGGCAGCGCCTTCACCGCCAGCGCGGACGGATTGGCCAGCATCATGCGCTCACGCAGATAGTGGATCGGCATGACGTTTTCGAGAATCGGACGGCCGCTCACCACGCCGTCGCGGGAGCGGTCGCCCGATACATAGGCCACGCCCTGCCGTATCGTCTCGCGCGGATTTTTCGGATGGAGCGGCTTCCCGCCAAGCTCGACGCCGCCGGAGGTCGGCGGGTTCGCCCCGAACAGAGCGCGCAGCACCGCCGACTGGCCCTGCCCGTGCAGCCCGCCGAAGCCGAGGATTTCGCCCGCCCGCACCTCGAAGCCGACATCGGAGAAGCCCGGTCCCGTCAAGCCGCGCACCGACAGCACCGGCGCTCCCGCAGGCCGGGCCGGGGTCGCGTCGGCGGCGGCCGCCTTTTCTTCCTGTGCGCCGACCATCATGGAGATGATTTCAGCCGGCGTGGTTTCGCCAATCTGGCGCGAACCGACGATCTCGCCGTCGCGGATGACGGTGGCGCGGTCGCCGATGGCGAAAATCTCGTCCATGCGGTGCGAGATGAAGATGATCGAGCGCCCCTCTGCTTTCAGATCGCGCAGGATTTCGAAGAAGCGCTCCACCTGCGCCCGGTCGAGCGCCGAGGTCGCCTCATCGAAGATGAGAACGGACGCCTCGCTGGCGAGGGTCTTCATGATCTCGACGAGCTGGCGCTGGTCGGCGCGCAGATCCTGCACCACGGCGTCGGGCGAAAAATCGTCTCCGGTCACGCCATCGAACAGGGCGGCATAGCGTGTCGCACGATCTTCCAGCGCCTTGCGATCCACGAACACGCCGCGCGACGGCAGGTCGGCGAGGCAGATGTTTTCCGCCACTGTGCGGTGCGCCGCCAGCGACAGTTCCTGATAGAAGATGGCGACGCCCAGCGCCCGCGCCGCCTGCGGCCCGGTGATGGAGACCGGTTTTCCGTCGAGCAGGATTTCACCCATGTCGGGCCGCACGCTGCCGGCGACGATCTTGGACAGCGTGCTCTTGCCGGAGCCGTTGGAGCCCATCAGCACATGCACCTCGCCGGCCTCGATATCGAGATCGGCATGGCGGAGCGCCTTCGTCGCGCCGTAGCTCTTGCCGACGCCCTTGAGTTGCAGCCTGCTCATGGTCCTGCCGCCATCATGCGGCATGCGAGCGAAAAACGCCGCACGCCGCTTGTCCCGACCGCTTACTTGAACAGCGCCTCGGCGTCCTCGATCAACAGCGCGCTGGTGTAGGAATAGTAACCCGGCTTGCCTTCGAGCTGCTTGGCTGCTTCCTCCAGATTCGAGCTGTCGATGAACGGGATCGGCAGATACATCGCGTTCTTGTACTGGCCCGCCTCCGCCGGCTCCTTCAGCTCCTTGCCCTGCAACATCAGCACGGCCACGTTAAGCGCCGAGGCCATGACGCCCGGCGGGTTCACGGACGCGCCGGAATTCAGCTTGTCCTTGGTCCACAGGTCGATGAAGTCCTTGCGGATCTCGCCGGTGGCGGCGATGGAATCGGTCTTGCCCGCATCCATGATGGACTTCCATGCGCCGGCGGCCATGCCGTCCTGCACCCACACGCCGTTGATGTCGGGATAGGTGGCGAGCAGGTTCTGCATGGCCTGCTGGCCCTGCGCCTGATCCCAGTTGGCGTTCACCTCGTTGACGATCTTGATGTCGGGGTGAGCGGCGAACACCTCTTTGTAGCCGGCGACGCGCATCTCGTTGGCGGGATGGCCGGCGACGCCGTTGATGGCCACGACATTGCCCTTGCCGTCCAGCGTCTTCGCCAGCCACTCCGCACCCGCGGCACCCCATGCTTTCTGGTCGATGCCTACATAGAGCGCATCCGGCGACGAGACCTCAGCGTCGGTGGCGATGACGAGGATGCCGGCCTCCTTGGCCTGCGCGAACACCGGATCGAAGGCCGTCGGGCTGTTCGGGTTGATGATGATGGCGTCGACGCCGGCGCTGATGAAGTTGCGCACATGGGCGATCTGGCCGGGAACGTCGACATTGGCGCTCTGCACCTCGACGGTGACGTTGACGCCCTTTTCCTTCCATGCTTCGGCGGCGGCCTTGGCTTCGTCGATCATCTGCGTGCGCCATTCGGAGCCGACCCAGCCGTTGGAGAGGCCGATCTTGAAATCCTGCGCGAAGGCGGACACGGCCGAAAAGGCGAGCGCGGCGGCCGCAACGGCGGAAAGTATATGCGACTTTTTCATTTGAATTCCTCCCTGGAGCTCAATTTCACAGAGAGCTTAGAGGCAAATGAAATCGATTTCAATGGGAGACGAAAGGCCCGCCGTTGCGTGTTTACAGCATCATTCGTCAGACGAAGGGCGCATGAGCAAGGCAGAAAAAACAACACCCGCCGGGGGAGGAGGTCCGGCGGGTGTCGTATGAGAAGGCCAGCTATCGGGAGGAGGATAATGGCTGGCCTATATCCGCAAGGTCTGGGAGGAGGTAGGCCCTGCGGAATTCGATGATCAATAGATAGCGGCAGGGCTCTTTTGATTAAAGGCTCAATTTTGCATGGCTGCGTTGCGCTTTGTGCAATGCAACATAAACGCCGGCGCATGTAGGCCCCACAGCCGATTCGGCGCAGGGGCGCATGACGGGCGCAGTTTACGAGGGGAGCTTTACGCCGCCTTGCCGGTCAGGCGCTGGACGCCATGACTGTCCGTTTGCGCATAAGCGCCGCCGAAGCGGTTGGCGAGGAAAGTGTCGAGCGCGATATCCTCCTGTCGCACGAAGCCCTGCTGCGGCAGGTCGCCCCCGGCCAGCATGTCGAGCACGGCGCAGATGCCGGAAGCGGTGGTGATCTGGATTGCGCTCAGCACCTTGCCGTTGACGCGGCGGCTGTACACCTTGTTGGCATAGGTTTCCTGCAACAGGCGGCCATCCTTGCGGCCGGACACCGTGACGAAGACGATGACCACGTCCTGCGTGGTGGCCGGCAGGGCGCTTTCGAAAATATCCTTCAGCACGTCGCGGCGGTGACGCAGACCGAGATCGTTGAGCAGCGCCTTCATGATCGCCGCATGGCCCGGATAGCGGATGGTGCGATAATTCAGCGTGCGTACCTTGCCCTTCAGCGTCTCGGCGAGCGTGCCGAGACCGCCGGAGGTGTTGAAGGCCTCATAGGTGACGCCGTCCAGCGAGAATTCCTCGCGCTCTTCCAGCGGCGGCACCTCTACCAGCTCGCCCTCGACGATCGCCTCGCAAGGCTCGCAATATTCATTGATGACGCCGTCTGTGCTCCAGGTCAGGTTGTAGTTGAGGGCGTTGGACGGATATTGCGGCAGCGCGCCGACGCGCATTCGCACGCTGTCCAGCGTATCGAAGCGGCTGGCGAGGTCGGCCGCGACGATGGAAATAAAGCCGGGCGCCAGCCCGCACTGGGGAATGAACGTTGTCTTCGCCGTTTTCGCCAGCTCCCTGACGCGACGGGTCGAGGCCACGTCCTCGGTCAAGTCGAGATAGTGCACGCCGGCGGAAGCGGCGGCCTCGGCGATGCGCGTGGTGAGGCTGAAGGGGGCCGCGCTCAGCACCGCGAATTTTCCGGCCAGCGCCTTCTCCAGTTCGCCGGGCGCGGCGATATCCAGTTCGAGGCCCGATACGCCCTCGATCCGATCCAGCCCTGCAAGCTGCCCGGCGGAGCGGTCGACGATGGTGATGCGGTAATCGCCGGTTCCTGCCAGCATGTCCGCGATGGTGGAGCCGATCTTGCCTGCACCGACGACGACGATTTCCTTCATGACGACTCCCTCCGGTTTGCGAACACCGAAGAATCATCGCCATTTCTCCATCGAAAGAAAGGTGCATTCCGGCGTATCAATGCTATGCTCTCGGCAGTTTGACGGGTGAATTTGACGATATGACGAAAAATGCCGATCAGGAACTCATCGCGCTCCTGCGCGAGAACGCCCGCGCGCCGACGGCCGAGCTGGCGCGGCGGCTGGGGGTGTCGCGCAGCACCGTGCAAAGCCGGATCGAAAGGCTGGAATCACGCGGCGTCATCACCGGCTACGGGGTGCGGCTGGCGCCCGATTACGAGAAGGGTCTCGTACGCGCCCATGTGCTGCTGACGGTAACGCCGAAACAGTCGGGCAAGGTGGTGCGCGACCTCAGGGCCCAGACGGCGGTTCGCGCGCTGCATTCGGTAAGCGGCAGCTTCGACATGATCGTGGTGGTGGAATCGCCGTCGATCAGCGATCTCGACGCGCTTCTGGACGAAATCGGCGCGATGGACGGCGTGGAGCGCACCCTGTCGTCGATCATCCTGTCGACACGGATAGAGCGGTGAAAGATTGACCGGCCGGCGAGCGCTCAGCCGCTTTCCGCTTCGCCGTTTTTCGTGCCTTTCACCACCACTTCCGACGATCGCTCCGCAACGGCGGCGAAGGTCGGAACCTCGGGGCTTTTCTCGGTGCGGTCGCGATAGAGGGCGGCGCGCGCGAGCAGCATCAGCGTCACCGGCGTGGTCACCGTGACGAACACCGCGATCAGCAGTTCGTGCAGCACCGGCCGCCCCTCGCTCATCGAGAAGAACAGCATGGAGGCAAGCAATATGCCGCCCGCTCCCCATGTGGTGCCGAGCGTCGGCGAATGGACCCGCTTGTAGAAACTGTCGAGGCGCACAAGCCCGATGGCGCCGAGCAGCGTCAACCCGGAGCCCAGAATGAGCAGCAGGGCGACCAGCACGGCGGCCCAGAGCGGAAGGTCGGCGGCGTGGCTCATTCCACCACCTCGCCGCGCATGAGGAATTTCGCCAGCGCCAGGGTCGATACGAAGCCGAGCAGCGCGATCACCAGAGCCGCCTCGAAATAGAGCGTCGAGCCGGTGCGGATGCCGAAGGTGAGCAGGATCAGCATGGCGCAGACATAAAGCGCATCGAGCGCAAGCACCCGGTCCTGCGCCCGCGGGCCGCGAAACAGGCGAACGCCGCAGCACAGGGCGGCAAGCGCGAGGAAAATCTGCGAGATGGTGACGGACCAGACCATAATGGTGACGCTCATTCGAAGATCTCCATCAGCAGGGCTTCATAACGGCTCTTGATCAGCTCGCTCCACGAGTCCTCGCTCACCACGTCGAGGACGTGGATCAGCAGCACACCTTCGGCCGAGCGATATTCGACCCAGGCCGTGCCCGGCGTGCTGGTGATGATGCAGGCGAGGAAGGCAAGACCCGTCGGATCGCGCATCTCGAGCGGGATCACCACGAAACCGGACACCACGCTCGGCTTCCCGCCGCCCAGCACGATGCGGGCCACCGCTATGTTGGAACGCAGGATGTCGACGAAAACGATGCCCATCAGATGGGCGATCTGGCTCCAGCGGCGTATGTGCGGCTTCGAAGGTTGCAGCGTCGACATCATATGCGAGGCGACCAGCGCAATAACCGCGCCAAGCAGCAGATGGCCGGGCGTGAACCCGTTGAGCAGCAGCCACATCGCAAGCAGCGAGGCGGCCAGCAACGGATAGGGAAGCGCGCGTGTCATTGACCCGCCTCCATCCTGGGCGACGGCGTCTGGCGCGCCGACAGCACGCCCTCGATATAGGCGTCCGGCGCATGCAGCGACTGCGACGTGGCGTCGACATAGGCCATCACCGGTCCGGCCTTGATCGTCATGACGACGCACAGCCCGAGCAGCAGGGCGATGGGTGCGAACTCCACCATCAGAACGCGCGGCACCACGCCCTCGATGGGCGGAGCCCAGAAGGTGCGGATGCCGACGCGCAGCATGGCCACCATCGCGAACAGGCCCGAAATGATGAGCACGGTGAAGAAGGCCCAGGCCATGCCCGAGACGGCGTTGTCATCGCCGGTCGAGAGCGCGGCCGCCAGAAGCGCGAACTTGCCGAGGAAGCCCGACAGCGGCGGCATGCCGGAAAGCAGCAGGCCGCACAGCACGAAGCACAGGCCAAGGATCGCCAGCGTGGCCGGGAGCGTGGCGCCCACCTCCTCCACCACCTCCTCCTCTTCCGGATCGTCGCCATAGGCCTCCATGGTCACCGCAAGAATGTTGGCGGCCGGGTCCTGCGAGCGATCGACCAGCTCGACCAGCAGGAACAGCGCGCCGATCGTCAGCGTCGAGGAAACGAGATAGAACAGCGCCCCGGCGGTCACCCCGGCGTCAGCCATGCCGACCGCAGCCAGAAGCGTGCCGGAGGAAACCAGAACGCTGTAGGAAGCGAGCCGCGCCATGGCCTGCGACGCCAGAACGCCGATGGTGCCGAAAGCCATCGTCACCAGACCGGCGGTGAGCAGGCCGATATCGCCGAAACTGGCCGAGTCGCCGGCGCGCGCGCCGAGCAAAAGCGGCGAGAGGCGCAGCACCGCATAGACGCCCACCTTGGTCATGATCGAGAACATCGCCGCGACCGGCGCAGCCGCCGCCGAATAGGCTCCCGGCAACCAGAAGCACAGCGGCCACATGCCGGCTTTGGTCAGGAAGGCGATGCCGAGGATCGCCGTTCCGGCTTCCAGAAGCGCCCTGTCCTGTGCCGCCACCGCGGGAATGCGCACGGCCAGATCGGCCATGTTGAGCGTGCCGGTGACGCCGTAGATGAGACTGACGCCGATCAGGAACAGCATCGAGGCGGCGAGGTTGACCACGATGTAGTGCATGCCGAAGCGCACCCGCGTCACGCCGGAGCCGTGCAGCATCAGCCCGTAGGACGCGGCGAGCAGCACCTCGAAGAAGACGAACAGATTGAACAGGTCGCCGGTCAGGAAAGCGCCGTTCAGGCCCATCAGCAGAAACTGGAACAGCGAGTGGAAGTGCTGGCCGCCCTTGTGCCAGCGCGCCAGCGAGAACACCAGCGTGGCGTTCGCCAGCAGCGCGGTCAGCAGGAGCATGAGCGCGGAGAGGCGATCCACCACCAGCACGATGCCGAAGGGCGCCGCCCAGTTGCCGAGCAGATAGACGCTGGCCACCGAGCCCTCCACATCGGCCTGGGCGACGAGCAGCCAGGCGATGATGAGCAGGCCGAGAGTGGACGCGACGTTGACCAGCGACTTCAAGGTATGCCGCCGCTCGTCGAACAGCAGCAGGAAGGCGCCGGTGACCAGCGGCAGGATGATCGGCGCTATATCAAGATGATTGGCGAGCTGCATCACGGCTCCCTGCCGTCGACATGGTCGGAGCCCGTCAGTCCGCGCGCCACCAGAAGCACCACGAGGAACAGCGCCGTGGTGGCGAAGCCGATGACGATGGCGGTCAGCACCAGCGCCTGCGGGACGGGATCGGTATAAGCGGCCGGATCGACGACGCCGGTTCCGTCCAGAACCGGCGGCACGCCGCTGCGCAGCCGCCCCATTGAGAAGATGAACAGATTGACGCCGTAAGCGATCAGCGACAGGCCGACGATCACCTGATAGGTGCGCGGGCGCAGCAGCAGCCACACGCCGGACCCCACCAGAACGCCGATGCCGAGCGAAAGGGTCAGTTCGGTCATGGGACCTCCTGCTCGGCGAGTGCGGCGGTCTTGGCGGCGCGCAGCTTGCGTATCGACTGGTGCGCCAGCGCGATCAGCATCAGAACGGTTGCCCCGAGCACCAGCGCGAAGACGCCGAGATCGAAGAACAGCGCCGTGGCGGCGGGAACCTTGCCGATCACGGGCAGCTCCACATATTGCGCATGGGAGGTGAGGAACGGATAGCCCAGCACCCATGATCCAACCCCGGTCGCGGCGGCGATCAGCAACCCCCAGCCTATCCATTTGACCGGCAGCACCCTCAGCCGCTCCTCCACCCAGCGCGTGCCGGCCGCCAGATATTGCAGGATGAAGGCCGACGCAAGCGCAATGCCGGCCACGAAGCCGCCGCCCGGCAGGTCATGGCCACGCAGGAACAGATAGGCCGACAGCACGACGATGACCGGGAACATCCACTGCATGATGACCGAGGGCACATAAAGATAGTCGCTCACGATGGTGCCGCCGCCCGGCAGAGCCGCCGGATCGTCGGCCGACTGGTGGCGCTGCTGCTGCGTGGAGCCGACGCTTTCCGGCGCGGGGCGGAAGCGGCGCAACAGCACGAAGACGGTGATCGCCACGATGCCCAGCACGGTGATTTCGCCGAACGTGTCGAAGCCCCGGAAATCGACGAGGATCACGTTGACGACATTGGTCCCGCCGCCCAGAGGATAGGCGTTCTCGATGAAATAGTCGGCGATGGTCTGCGGCGGCGGGCGCACCATCACCGCATAGGAGATCATGGCCATGCCGAGGCCGCAGGCGACGGCCATGACCAGGTCGCGATAGCGCCGCAGGCGCGCGAAGAAGGCCTGCACCGGAGTTTCGACCTCCTCCATGCGTTGCGGCAGCCAGCGCAGGCCGAGCAGGATCAGCACGGTGGTGACCACCTCGACCAGAAGCTGGGTGAGCGCAAGATCGGGCGCCGACAGCCACACGAAGGTGATGCAGGTGATCAGGCCCGCGCCGCTCATCAGCATGAGGGCCACGAGCCGGTGGAACTTCGCCTGATAGGCGGCCCCGACCGCACAGGCCATGCCCAGCACCCAAAGGATGGTGAAAACGAGGTCGCTGCTTCCGGCGAGTCTGACTTCAGGCAACAGCGGGCCGCGCCACAGCGTCAGGATCGCCGCGATCAGGGCGATGGCGACCAGAAGGCGCAGTTGCGGCTGCAACCGGCGCGTGCCGAGCCAGCCTTCGAGGAAGCGCGCCCAGCGCCAGGACACGGTGACCATGACCTGCTCGAAGATGCGCTGCCCGTTGATGCGCCGGAAGTAGGGCGGCCCCTCCTCGCTGGTCGCCAGATAGGAGCGGATCGCGAGGAACATCAGCGCCCCCGCCACCAGCGCCATGACGCTCATCGTCAGCGGCAGGGTGAAACCATGCCACACGGCGAGGCTGTAATAAGGCGTGGAATCGCCGAGCACCGAGACGACGGCGCTGTGCAGATAGGGTCCGACGGTGCGCCCCGGCACGATGCCGACGATCAGGCAGATCAGCACCAGCAGGAACACCGGCAGGCGCATAAAGAAGGGCGGCTCGTGCGGCTCGTGCGGCAGCGGTTCGGGGGCCGTTCCGAAGAACACGCTGTGGATGAAGCGGATCGAATAGGTCACCGCGAAGGCGCTGGCGATGACCGCCGCATAGGGCGCGATTGTGTCGACCCATGAATCGGCATGATGCTCGATCGCCTCGGCGAAGAACATTTCCTTGGAAAGGAAACCGTTGAGCAAGGGCACGCCCGCCATCGCCGCGCTCGCCACCATGGCGAGCGTGGCGGTGATCGGCATGGCGCTGAGCAGGCCGCCGAGGCGGCGCATGTCGCGCGTTCCCGTCTCATGGTCGATGATGCCCGCGGCCATGAACAGCGAGGCCTTGAAGGTCGCGTGGTTCATCATATGGAAGATCGCCGCCACCGCGCCCAGCGGGCTGCCGAGGCTGAGCAGCATGGTGATGAGGCCCAGATGGCTGATGGTCGAATAGGCGAGCAGGCCCTTGATGTCCTGCTGGAAGATCGAGAAGAACGCGCCCAGCACCAGCGTGATCATACCGGCGAGGCCGACGATGAAGAACCATTCATAGGTTCCCGCCAGCACCGGCCACATCCGCGCCATCAGGAAGACGCCGGCCTTGACCATGGTTGCGGAATGCAGGAACGCCGACACCGGCGTCGGCGCCGCCATGGCGTTCGGCAGCCAGAACTGGAACGGAAACTGCGCGCTCTTGGTGAATGCCCCGAGCAGGACCAGGATCAGGATCGGCCGGTATAGATCATGCTGGCGCAGCAGATCGCCGGACGCCAGCACCTCGTCGAGATCGTAACTGCCCACCACATGGCCGATGAGCAGCACGCCGCCGAGCAGCGCCATGCCGCCGATGCCGGTGACGGTCAGCGACATGCGTGCGCCGTCACGCGCGGCGGGGGTGTGATACCAGTAGCCGATCAGCAGGAAGGAGAAGATGCTGGTCAGTTCCCAGAAGATCACGAGCTGGATGAGGTTGCCGGAGAGCACAATGCCCAGCATCGACCCGGCAAAGGCGAGGAAAAACATGTAGAAACGCGGAATCGGGTCTTCCGGCGACATATAGTAGCGGGTGTAGATGACCACCAGGAAACCGATGCCGGAGATCAGCATCGCGAACATCCAGGCGAAGCCGTCAATCCGGAAAATGAGTTCCAGCCCCAGTTCCGGCACCCAGCTCACACCCTGCCGTACGGCGTTGCCGGCCGCGATGTCCGGATAGGCCATCATCACCATGATGAGGATGGCGAGCATGACGCCGCCGGCAAGCCAGGCCTCGGCGTTGCGCGCATTGGAGGGCAGCAGCGCGGCGACGGCGCTCGCCACGAATGGCAGCACTATCATCCAGATGAGAGACGCGCCGCCCAGCATGCGGATATCCTTTGGATGGGAATGAGACGATATTGCCTGATTTCATCCATTATGGTTGAATCTACCACCGTACTGCAAGGGCTGATCGATGCAAATATTCCCTGAACAGTGCCGGGCCGCACGCGGCCTGCTGAACTGGACGCAGGACAGGCTCGCCCGCGCCGCCGGCGTGTCGCGCAGCACCATCAAGGATTTCGAGTGCCATCGCCACGCCTTGCAGCGAGGATCGGAGGAACTTGTGATCGGCGCTTTCACGCGTTGCGGCGTCAAGCTCATCTACGATACTGACGGCGCCGGCATTGGCGTGCGGATGGAACGGCCCGAAACGCTTCCGGTTCCGGCCCGTTCCTGAAAATGAAAACCGGCCGCGCTCCTTCGAGGCGGCCGGCTCCCACAGAGACATCGGTTGCGAGGCTGGTCAGCCTTTCACTTGCGGAAGCGCCGTATCGAGAGCCTTTTTCACAGCGTCGACCATGTCGTCCACCTGTTTTTCGGTGATGATCAGCGGTGGGCAGAAACCCAGCGTGTCGCCCATGTTGCGCGAGATCACGCCGTTCTCCTGAAGGTGGCCGTTGACCAGTCCGCCCAGCGCGCCGACATTCTTCCACGGCGTCCTGGCCGCCTTGTCGGCGACAAGCTCCACGCCTGCGATCAGGCCCAGGCCACGCACTTCGCCCACCAGCTCGTGATCGGCCAACTCGCGCAGGCGCTTTTGCATGTGAGCGCCCACCGTGCGTGCGTTGCCCACCAGATCGCGCTCCTCGATCAGCTTCAGGTTTTCCAGCGCGACCGCCGCCGCCACCGGATGCCCGCCAGCGGTGAAGCCGTGGCCGAAGGTGCCGATGCGGTTGCTCTCATCCGCCAGCGGACCGTAGACCTTCTCGTTGATCAGCAGCGCCGAGATCGGCATGTAGGACGACGACAGCTGCTTTGACATCACAAGAATGTCCGGCCTGATGCCAAAGGTCTGGCAGCCGAACATGTTGCCGGTGCGGCCAAAGCCGCAAATCACCTCGTCGGCGACCAGCAGGATGTCGTATCTGGCCAGAATCGCCTGAACCTTCTCCCAATAGGTGGCGGGCGGCACCACGACGCCGCCTGCGCCCATCACCGGTTCGCCGATGAAGGCCGCGATCGTCTCCGGACCCTCGGCCAGGATGAGCTGCTCCAGTTCGTCGGCGAGACGAGTGGCGAACGCCTCCTCGCTCTCGCCGGGCTGGGCCTCGCGGTAATGGTGCGGCGTGCCGGCATGCAGCACATTGGCGATCGGCAGGTCGAACGAGCCATGGTTCGCCGGCAGCCCGGTGAGGCTGGCAGAGGCGATGGTGACACCGTGATAGCCGCGCCTGCGCGAAATGATCTTCTTCTTCTGCGGCTGGCCGAGCGCGTTGGAGCGATACCAGATCATCTTCATCGCGGTGTCGTTGGCCTCGGAGCCGGAATTGGTGAAATAGGCCTTGCTCATCTCCACCGGCGCGATGGACACCAGCTTCTCGGCCAGATCCACCGCCGGAGAGTGCCCCTTGTGGGTGAAGGTGTGGTAGAAGGGCAGCTTCTTCATCTGGCTGGTGGCGGCGTCGACCAGACGCTGCTCGGAAAAGCCCACCGCCACGCTCCATAGACCCGCCATCGCCTCGATGTAGCGCTTGCCCGAAGCGTCCTCGACATAGACGCCGTCGCCCTTTTCGATGACCAGAGGCCCCACTTCCTCGTGCTTGCGTGCATTGGTGTAGGAATGAAGATGATAGCGGATGTCGCGCGCTTCTGTGGAGTTCGGATGGGCGGTCATGACGTTTCCCTGTGTTGCAACTCGACAGCCGAAGCTAAAGGCTTGCCAATTGGTGTATGATGCATCATGTTTTTTAGCAAATCGAATGTCAATGTCGGCCCATTGGTCCACGACGCATGGAATGACAAGCGCATGCAGCCAGCTTTCAGCCTTGAGGCGCTTGAGAAGGAGAACCTCGGCGAAACGGTCTATGCGAGGCTGGCCGACGCCCTGATGAAGGGCCGCTTCGCACCGGATGCGCGACTGACCATACGCGAGCTGGCCCAATCGCTCGGCACCAGCGTCACGCCGGTGCGCGACGCCATTCTGCGGCTTATCCAGGACGATGCGCTGGTTCAGAAATCGGCGCGCGAGGTGCGCGTTCCTGTTATTACGGCCGAGCGCTATCGCGAAATCCGCATGATCCGCCTCAAGCTCGAAGGATTGGCCGCACGCGAGACGGCGCTGCGGGCCGGACCAGCCGATATCGAGCGGTTGCGCGATCTCATTTCCCGTAACGAACAGGCCATCGCCGACCGGAACTGGAGCGAGGCCCTGGAACTCAACCAGACCTTCCATTTCGCTTTGGCCGACATCGCCGGACTTCCCCTGTTGCGCGGCATCCTGCATCGGCTGTGGCTGCAGATGGGTCCGCTGATCGCCGAAGCCTATGAACCGGGCGGGCGGGTGATGATCGACCACCACCACGAACTTCTGGGCGCGGTGAAAGCCGCAGACGCCGACGCGGCGGAACGCGCCATCGCAAACGATATAGGCGACGCCGCCGACATCATTCTCGAACGGCTGACCGCGCGCCTGAACACCTCCGGCGCCGGACACTGAGGGTTCGCCTTCGTAACAGCACGCCTCGCCCCGTCCCGTCATCATGGCGTCCCCGTGGTGCGACGGGTTTTCCATTGCCGAAAGGCCACGGCATGGAAAATCCAATATGTTGACATAAAGATATCTTTATGCGATTTCACATGTTTCGCATCGGGAATGAAAAATGTCGCAAACTTCGCAATCGCTCGACGGCCTGTTCGGGCCTGTCGGTCCCAAGGCCGACGGATCGGAAATCCTTGCCGCTCTGCAGGCTGCGGCGCGCGAACGCATTCTTGTCCTCGATGGCGCGATGGGTACGCAGATTCAGGGTCTCGGACTCAACGAGGATCATTTCCGCGGCGACCGCTTCGCTGGCTGCGCCTGCCACCAGCAGGGCAACAACGACCTGCTGATCCTCTCCCAGCCCAGGGCCATCGAGGACATTCATTACGCCTACGCCAAAGCCGGCGCCGACATCGTCGAGACCAACACCTTCTCCTCCACCTCCATCGCGCAGGCCGACTACGGCATGGAGGACATGGTTTATGAACTGAACCGCGACGGGGCGCGCCTCGCCCGCCGCGCCCTGCTGCGCGCCGAGCAGGAAGACGGCCGCCGCCGCTTCGTCGCCGGCGCGCTGGGACCGACCAATCGCACCGCCTCGCTGTCTCCCGACGTCAACGACCCCGGCTACCGGGCCGTCACCTTCGACGATCTGCGTCTGGCCTATGGCGAGCAGTTGCGCGGCCTGATCGACGGTGGCGCCGACATCATCCTCATCGAAACCATCTTCGACACGCTGAACGCCAAGGCCGCGATTTTCGCGGCGGAAGAAATCTTCGCCGAGAAGGGCGTCCACCTGCCGGTGATGATTTCGGGCACCATCACCGACCTATCCGGCCGCACGCTTTCCGGCCAGACGCCGACCGCCTTCTGGCACTCGATCCGCCATGCGAAGCCCTTCACCGTCGGTCTCAACTGTGCGCTGGGGGCGGCGGCCATGCGCCCGCATCTGGCGGAGCTTTCCGGCGTCGCCGACACTTTCACCTGCGCCTATCCCAATGCCGGCCTGCCCAACGCCTTCGGCCAGTATGACGAATCGCCGGACTTCATGGCCGCACAGGTCGAGGAATTCGCCCGCGAAGGCCTGGTCAATGTGGTGGGCGGCTGCTGCGGCTCGACGCCTGAGCACATCGCCGCAATCGCCGCGGCGGTCGCGCGCCACAAACCGCGCTCCGCGCCAAAGCAGAAGCCGCTGATGCGCCTGTCCGGGCTGGAGCCTTTCACGCTCACCGCCGACATTCCCTTCGTCAATGTCGGCGAGCGCACCAACGTCACCGGCTCGGCCCGCTTCCGCAAGCTGATCACCGCCGGCGACTATGCCGCCGCGCTCGACGTCGCCCGCGATCAGGTCGCCAACGGCGCTCAGATCATCGACGTCAACATGGACGAGGGCCTCATCGATTCGAAGAAGGCGATGGTCGAGTATCTCAATCTGATCGCCGCCGAACCCGATATCGCCCGCGTGCCGGTGATGATCGATTCCTCCAAATGGGAGGTGATCGAGGCCGGCCTGAAATGCGTGCAGGGCAAGCCCATCGTCAATTCGATCTCGATGAAGGAGGGCGAAGAAGCCTTCCTGCATCACGCAAGGCTGTGCCGCATGTATGGCGCGGCCGTCGTCGTCATGGCGTTCGACGAGACCGGACAGGCCGACACGAAGCAACGCAAGGTCGAGATCTGCGCGCGCGCCTATCGTTTGCTGACGCAAAAGGCCGGTTTCGCGCCGGAAGACATCATCTTCGATCCGAACGTCTTCGCCATCGCCACCGGCATCGAGGAGCACGACAACTACGGGGTCGACTTCATCGAGGCGACCAGGGAGATCACGCAAACACTGCCCCATGCCCATATATCGGGCGGGGTCTCCAATCTCTCCTTCTCCTTCCGCGGCAATGAGCCGGTGCGCGAGGCGATGCACGCCGTGTTCCTTTACCACGCCATACAGGCGGGAATGGACATGGGCATCGTCAATGCCGGTCAGCTTGCCGTCTACGACACCATCGAGGCGGGCCTGCGCGAGGCCTGCGAGGATGTTGTGCTCAATCGCGTTCCGAAGGCCGGCGGCACGGCCACCGAGCGCATGCTGGAAATCGCCGAGCGCTTCAAGGGCGCCGCCGGCAAGGAAGCGAGGGAGAAGGACCTCGCCTGGCGCGAATGGCCGGTGGAGAAGCGGCTGGAGCACGCGCTTGTCAACGGCGTCACCGAATTCATCATCGAGGACACGGAAGAAGCGCGCCTCGCCGCCGCGCGTCCGCTGCACGTCATCGAAGGCCCGCTGATGGCCGGCATGAACGTGGTCGGCGACCTGTTCGGCGCCGGCAAGATGTTCCTGCCGCAGGTGGTGAAGTCAGCCCGGGTCATGAAGCAGGCGGTGGCCGTGCTCCTGCCCCACATGGAAGCCGAGAAGGCCGCCAATGGCGGCGATGGCCGGCAGAGCGCCGGAAAAATCCTGATGGCGACGGTGAAGGGCGATGTTCATGACATCGGCAAGAACATCGTCGGCGTCGTGCTCGCCTGCAACAATTACGAGATCATCGATCTCGGCGTCATGGTGCCGGCGACGAAGATCCTCGAAACCGCGCGCGAGCAGAAGGTGGACATCATCGGCCTCTCCGGCCTGATCACCCCGTCGCTGGACGAGATGGCGCATGTCGCCGCCGAGATGGAGCGCGAGGGCTTCGACATTCCGTTGCTGATCGGCGGGGCGACCACCAGCCGCGTGCATACGGCGGTGAAGATCCATCCGCGCTACGAACGCGGACAGGCTGTCCACGTCAATGACGCCAGCCGCGCGGTCGGCGTGGTCTCCAGCCTGCTGTCGCAGGACCTCAAGCCCGGCTATGTCGAAACGCTGCGCGCCGAATACCGCAAGGTCACGGAAGCGCATGAGCGCTCGGAACGCGAGAAGCAGCGCCTGCCGCTGGCGAAGGCCCGCGCCAATCCATACCGCTGCGACTGGTTGTCCTATGATCCGCCAAAGCCGAGCTTCACCGGCGTCAAAACATTCCAGACCTGGGACCTTGCCGAACTGGCCCGCTACATCGACTGGACGCCGTTCTTCCAGACATGGGAACTGAAGGGGCGCTATCCGAAGATTCTGGAGGACGAGAAACAGGGGGCGGTCGCGCGCCAGCTCTTCGAGGACGCGCAGGCCATGCTCAGGCAGATCATCGACGAGCAATGGTTCGTCCCCAGGGCTGTCATCGGCTTCTGGCCAGCCAACGCCGTCGGCGACGACGTTCGCCTGTTCACCGACGAAAGCCGGAGGGAGGAGCTCGCCACCTTCTTCACATTGCGCCAGCAGCTCACCAAGCGCGACGGCAAGCCGAACCTTGCTCTTTCGGATTTCGTCGCGCCGCAGGACAGCGGCAAGCCGGACTGGCTGGGCGGCTTCGTCGTCACCGCCGGCATCCAGGAAGTGGCCATCGCCGAACGTTTCGAGCGGGCCAATGACGACTACTCCTCGATCCTCGTCAAGGCGTTGGCCGACCGCTTCGCCGAAGCCTTCGCGGAGCGCATGCACGAGAAGGTGCGCAAGGAGTTCTGGGGCTACGCGGCGGACGAGAACCTGTCGCCCGACGATCTGATCGGCGAGCCCTATCAGGGCATCCGCCCCGCGCCCGGCTATCCGGCCCAGCCCGACCACACCGAAAAGGTGACGCTCTTCCGGTTGCTGGAGGCGGAAAAGAACGCCGGCGTCAGCCTGACCGAAAGCATGGCCATGTGGCCGGGCTCATCGGTCTCCGGGCTCTATTTCTCGCATCCGGAAAGCTATTATTTCGGCGTCGGCAAGGTCGAGCGCGATCAGGTCGGCGACTATGCGGCGCGCAAGGACATGAGCGTCGCGGAGGTCGAGCGCTGGCTGGGCCCGATCCTCAACTACATGCCGGCCCCGCTGGTGGAGGCGGCCGAGTAGGGTCCGTCTGACACGCGCGCCCGCCGAGGAACGAAGATAACCATTATTTAGAATAATCGGCATATGCACCAAAGACTGCGGGATGCCCGGATATGCCGGATCGCTCCCTATCGCAGAATTTGACGACGCGGAATGAAACGGGAATATCGATGAGCATCGATGCCTCCTTGAGCGACAGCGCCAACATATTCGAACTGGCCCCTATTTCCCTGTGGCTGGAGGATTACAGCGGCCTGCGCAAGCAGTTCGACGCATGGCGCGTGCAAGGTATTGTCGATCTCAAATCCTTCCTCATGGAAGACCCCGGCCGTCTTCGTCTCTGCACGAGCCAGATCCGCGTCCTGAAAGTCAATCGCCGGACGCTTTCATTGTACGAGGCCAATGATCTCGACCATCTGGTCGCCAATCTGGAACACATTTTTCGTGACGACATGCTGGAGCCGCATATCGATGAAATGGTCCAGCTCTGGAACGGGGCCGACACTTTCGTCAGCGATACGGTGAACTATTCGCTCACCGGCAGGCGGATCGATATCCAGCTCAGGGGCAGAGTTCTCCCCGGCCATGAGGAGAGCTGGGACCGTATTCTGCTGTCGATCGAGGATGTGACCGCCCGCGAGGACGCGCGCCGCGAACAGGATCGCCACAAGCAATATGCCGAAGGCCTGTTCGAGCACTCGCCCGTCTCACTGTGGGTCGAGGATTTCAGCCGCATCAAGCAGTTGATGGACGATGTGCGGCAGCGCGGCATCGTCGATTTTCGAGTGTTCACCGACGTCCATCCCGAATTCGTCCTCCAGTGCCTGAGCGAGATCCGCGTGCTGGATGTGAACAGGGAAACGCTCGCGCTTTTCCTGGCGCCGGACAAGAAAACCCTGCTTCAGAACCTGCCGGATGTCTTCAAGGACGAGATGGAGGCGAATTTCCGCGAGCAGCTCATAGATCTCTGGAACGGCGTTCTCTTCCAGCGCCGTGAAGTGGTGAACTATGCGCTCGATGGTTCTGAACGCCATGTGCTGATGCAGTTCTCGGTCCTTCCAGGCCGCGAAGAGGACTGGTCGCTTGTGCAGGTGGCGCTGACGGACATCACGGCTCGCAAGAAGGCCGAAGCCTATCTGGAGTATCTCGGCAAGCACGACGTGCTGACCAAGCTCCACAATCGCGCGCATTTCGTCGATGAACTCAACCGGCTGGAACGCAAGGGGCAGAAGCCCGTGTCGATCATCATCATCGATCTCAACGGCCTCAAGGCGGCCAACGATCAATGGGGCCATGCCGCAGGTGACGGGCTGCTGCGCCGCGTCGGCGAAGTGCTCAACGAGGCCGTAAAGCAACCCGGCCACGCCGCCCGTGTCGGCGGCGACGAGTTCGCCGTGATCCTGCCCTATGTGGATCAGCGCGGCGCGGAAGCGATGATCGAGGAAATCCGGCGGCTGGTGGACATCAACAACCAGTACTATTCCGGGCTGAAACTCAACCTTTCCATCGGCTCGGCCACCGGCATGGCGGGTGAAGCGCTGGAATCCGTCGCTAGACGGGCGGATATCCTGATGTACGAGGACAAGCGCGAGCACTACTCGAGCGAGAGTGTGTCGGTTATCTGAGCGGATCCGTTACAGATGCCGCAATTGATGTGGTTCCCATGAAGCGCTGCGAAAAGCAGGCGACCGCGAGCGCGCGATAGCTGCTCGCCCTCATCTTGCTCCCGGCGGCAGCGGCCGATCCGCAACAACGTTCTTCATCACCAGCGTCGAGGTAAGACGCTGAACTCCAGGCAATGCCGATAGCCGCTTGTCATAGAGCTGCTGAAAGGCAGGCAGGTCGCGCCGTCATCGCTTGAAGCCTTGAGGCCCGTCTCTATACTTGCGAATGAACTACTCGGGATAAACCTCAGCACCCTCCGGCTCCGGCTTGTTGAAAAGGATGAAGACCAGTGGGTTGCCGGGCTCGGACATCGCATCGCTGCGCTGACCCGTTATCTCTCCCGCCACGCCGCTTGTATATTCCGCAACCACCTCACCGAAGCTGTCTCGCTGGATGGCGACCTTCTGTCCGACCTCAACCTTGTCGTTGAGTTTGACCAGATGCTCAACCAGCCCGCCAGCGCTGGCCAGGATCGGGAATGCGCTGTTGCCGACAAAGACGGCGACGTCCTTGCCTGTCCGTCCCATTGGTCCGGCAAGGATGCCGTGATGTTTGAGGACGTTCATGGTGCCCTCCACGAAGAGCGCAATCACTTCCGGGTCCAGGGCGCGCGCCGCCCCGACTTCCGGTGTGAAGGACGGGATGCCCACGTCCATAAACGCGTTGTGCAGGACACCCGGATACACATGACTGTCGAAAATCTGGCCGACGGGATAGAGTTCCACCATCGCCTTGACCTCGGGTACGTCCATGCCGCCAATATTGAATGCGGTGACTTCGAATCCCGTCGTTCCAGTGTGGAAGTCGATCGCGAAGTCGGCGTTCGGCCGCAGCAACCGGTTGAACAGAAGTCCGGCGTGTCGGCTGGGTGCAGTAGCGCCGTTCTCATTTCCGGGCCACTCCCGGTTCATATCGATCAGGTCGATGCCTCTGCCCTGATTGGGCCATCTGCGCTGCATGCTTTCCACCGTTGGGGGGGACACATCCGTGACGGCCATCACCGTGCCGGACATCGTCGCCGGGTCGAGCCGGTTCATCACGGTCTGGACTGTATGTATGGAACTCATCTCGTCGCCATGCACACCGCTCGTCAACACGCCGCGCTTGCCCGCCTTTGCCCCCTTGGCGACAGTCACGGACACATACCAGTGCTGTCCGGTCGACATCTCAGCGCCCTGGAAGTACAAAAGGTGCTTCCTGCCGGGCTCCAGATCGTTGACGTCCAGCGCGCTGATGACCTTCTTCCCCTGGATCATATCACCGGTATAGACCGTTCCAGACGTCGGATCGGCGGAGGGTGTAGCTGTATCCTGGGCGTTCGTGGCGCCAGTATTGGCAGCGAGGGCGGCGACGCCGACGGTTGCAATGGATGCCTTTATTAAACGTCGGCGATCTATGCCTTGCAGAGGTTTGTCCGACATGATGCGATCCTTTGTTTGAAGGCGATGCCCGCGCCGACAGCACGCACATCTGCGACAAAATCCCGCTCGACCTCAAAACTACGAGTATGCTGCGGAACTGGCAAGCCAGAGGTGTTCTCCTGCATATGTGGCGGCAAATGCGGGGCGATAACCAGCATATTTCAGGCGAGAATAAGCTCCCAGCGTCGGAAATCGGGGCGACGTATCTGCGATTGCGATCAGACCCCGGCATTGTCCGGGTCTTTCTTTGACATAAAACAAAAGACCCGCACCCTGAAGATGACGGGCCGGCATCTGAGACGCGCCGCAAGAGCGCGCTTCCCAACTGGTTCCAACGAGCCAAGCTCCGGTCAAGACCACCCCGCCTTCTGGCCATCGATCCGCTTGAGAATGTCGGCCTGCGCCGCCTTCTGGCCTGCCTGGAAGGCGTTGACGTGCGGAAGTGCGGAAACAGCAGCAGCGGCATGACCGCAATGACACCGACTGCGCCGGTCGCAGCCCATGCGACCTCGCATAATCTCGATAAAAGGCCCCGACGCCCGCTTTCAGATCGTCGGAAATGACGAGGCTTTGACTGCCGTCATGGGTACGCTCGTAACGGCGTTCAAGCGATTATTGTTCACTATCAGAGAACGAACTGGTCAAAAAATACCATATTACAGTGAACGAATAGCGGGCATATCTATCAATCATCGAGGCAACAAACACTCTGCTTCGAACGTATTTGAAACCAACGTTCTGGAGATGAACATGACCAAGATTATCGCTTCCGCCGCCGCTCTCGCCCTGCTGTCCGGCTCCGCTTTCGCTGGCACTAGCATCAGTGGCACGGTCCGCTCCTTTGACAAGGATGTCCGCGTGATTGTCCTGGAGGATGGCGCCACCGCCTCGGTTCCCCTGCATGTCGGTATTCCCGCCGACCTTGGCGTCGGCTCCTATGCCAAAATCCAGATCAACGACAAGACTGGCCGCCCCGGGGCGGTGTTCTCTGACAGCATCCTCGGCCGCTAATATCGTCCATGACGTCAAAGGCCCCGCCTGGTGCGGGGCCTTTCTTACGCGCCCCGGTGGCACGTCATATGGCTTCCTGTCAGGCTTGGGAAAGCGTGTTATCCAGCCAAGACAATTGCTTGGGAAAACAGCTATGGCTTGACGCGAGCGCGGCTGCGCTTTGGGCCGGATCAGCCACCGCGTAGAAGATTAGGGCCTATAACTGGTCGGGAGCTTACATCGCTGCACACGGCAGTGGCACGGGCGTCGGAGACTGCCGACATCCGCTTTGTTTTTGCCTGCCCGCTTCCGGAGCGAATGGCTCGATACTCCCCCATGCGCGATGTTACCCAAAGCTTGGGCTGAGGGACCCGCTAGATATTATTCGAGCTGCAGAATCCGACGAGCGTTGAGCGCGAGAAGTTGATTCCGACCGGGCCGTGCAAACACCGGATTTCGACCTCAGTAGGCCGTTCACTATTGCACTGTGAAATCCCGAAAGCGACAGTTCGCCTGTTCAGGGCCGTAACGGACCGACAAAACTCGGGTTCTCTGGCTCCATGAACCATATTGGATAGCGGTCCCGTATAGTTCTGAGGAAAACTCAGAAGTAGGTGAATGAAGCGAGAGGGATGGGTTAACTATCTGTTCCGTCTTTCCGGAGTTTTCCCCTTGGACAAAGACCTGCTGCGCGCGATTTTTCTGCCCACCCTCGACGAACCAATTAAGAACATGGACGCCAAAAAGATCAAGTTGGCGCACTACACCTCGTTTGAGGTCGCCCTTCAAATCATCGAGGGCGAGGCCGTCTGGATGCGTGACGTGTCCTACATGAATGACATCAGCGAAGTGCGCTATGGCATCCAGGCAGTTGACGCATTTATATCTGAAACGGCTGATAGGAAGATGCTGGTTGATACATTGGACGCTGTTTGAGGTGGTCCCGGTTTCCGAGACAGGGGCATAAGGTGGATCGACCGATGAAAAGGACGATCCAGCATGAAGACACGCAGACGGTTCTCGGCCG